>JAZTXU010000286.1:0-7186 GCA_045636565.1 Acutalibacteraceae bacterium | reverse complement strand
AAAACTATTAAATGAAAAATCAAATGAATTTGGCACAGATATTTACATAATTGCAGATGAGCCTTACCGCGAGTTGGTATATGGTGATATAGAGGTTCCATATATTCCGAATTACTATGATAATACTGTGGTTTGTTATTCCTTTAGTAAATCATTGTCTTTACCGGGTGAGAGAATAGGTTATATTTTTGTTTCTCCCAAGGCTTCAAATTGTGGTGATTTATATGCTGCAGTTTGCGGTGCGGGCAGAGCACTCGGCTATGTTTGTGCTCCGAGCCTTTTGCAGTATACCGTAAAAGAAGTTTTAGGCAAAACTGCTGATATTTCGGTTTATGAAACTAACAGAAATCTTTTATATAATGCGTTAACCGAATACGGTTATACCGCTGTTAGACCCGATGGCGCTTTCTATTTGTTTGTAAAATCGCCCGAAAAGGATGCATCGGCTTTCTGTGAAAAGGCAAAGAAATATGAAATTTTAATAGTTCCCGGTGATGATTTCGGTTATGAAGGATATGTAAGAATCAGTTATTGTGTAAGCACCGAAATGATTGAAAAATCCCTCCAAGGATTTAAGAAACTTATTGAAGAATATAGGTGAGTGTATGTCTGACCTTGAAAAAGCACGACAGAAAATAAATGATATTGATAAGGAAATGGCGCGTCTCTTCACCGAGCGAATGAATGCAGTAAAACAGGTGGCTGAATATAAGAAACTGCACGGTATTCAAGTGGTTGATACTGTTCGTGAGGCAGAAAACCTTAAAAGAAACTCACTTCTTATTGAGGATGAGGATTTGAAGCCTTACTATGTTAATTTTTTGCAGAGCAATATGGAGATTTCCAAAAACTATCAGCATCGTCTTTTAGAAGGTATGCGTGTTGCCTTTAGCGGTGTTGAAGGGGCATTTGCGAATATTGCCGCAAATAAGGTTTTTCCTGATGCTGTTGCAGTACCTCATTCTGATTTTAAAGCAGCTTACGATTCTGTTGTTAACGGTGAATGTGACTGTGTAATTTTACCTATTGAAAACAGTTTTAACGGTGATGTGGGGCAGGTAATGGATTTGGCATTTTTTGGCTCACTTTACATTAACGGTATTTTTGATATAGGAATTGTTCAAAACCTTTTGGCTAAAAAAGGAACAACCGTTAGTGATATAAAAATTGTTATCAGTCATCCACAAGCTATTGGCCAGTGTGCTTCATATATTAAAAAATATGGATTTGAAACCGAAGAGGCGGTAAACACTGCGGTTGCGGCTAAAATGGTTGCAGAAAGTAACAGAAACGATATTGCCGCTATTGCGAGTGATGAAGCGGCTGAAAAATTCTCACTTTGTAAACTTGAGTCTCATATTAACGATAGTAACAGTAACACTACCCGATTTGCAGTGTTTTCTCGCACACCAAAAGCCTCGGCTTCAACTGACAATCACTTTATAATGATGTTTACTGTTTCAAACGAAGCAGGCGCTCTTGGCAAGGCTATTTCTATTATTGGAGATAATGGTTTTAACCTTAAAGCACTTAAAAGCAGACCCACAAAAGAACTTGTTTGGAGTTATTATTTTTACGCTGAAGGTGAGGGTAATATAAACAGTTTTCAAGGTGAAAAAATGCTTAAAGAACTTAAAAGTAAATGTAGCGAAATTAAGGTTATAGGTTCATTTGAAAAGGAAATTTTCCTTTAAATTTAAGTTTATTATTGGAGAAAATTATGATAATTCCCGTAAAAACCTCAACAGGCGGATATGACATTACCCTAAAAAGAGGAGCAATAAAAAATTTAAAAGAATCCTTAATGCTTGACAGAAAGGTACTTATAGTTACCGATGACGGTGTGCCGCGTGAGTATTCAAAGATTGTAGCAGAACAATGTAAAACCCCGTTTATTGTGACATTAAAGCAGGGTGAAGCTTCGAAAAATTTTGAAAATTTTGAACTTTTGCTATCTAAAATGGTTGAATATAAATTTACAAGAACCGATGCAGTCATCGCAGTAGGCGGTGGTGTAGTTGGTGACCTTGCAGGTTTTGTGGCGGCTTCTTTTATGAGGGGTGTGGATTTTTATAATATCCCCACAACTGTGCTTTCTCAGGTTGATTCTTCCATTGGTGGTAAGGTGGCTATTGATTTTAAGGGTTATAAAAATATTGTTGGTGCATTTTATCAGCCAAAAGCGGTAATAATTGACCCCGATACCTTAAAGACATTACCCGAAAGGCAGATATCTAACGGACTTGCCGAAGCCGTTAAAATGGCGGTAACTAGCAATGCTGAATTATTTGAAATTTTTGAAACACAGGATATTTTATCTAATATTGACCGCATAACTGAAGAATCTTTAAAGATTAAAAGTTTTGTGGTCAGGAGCGATGAAAAAGAAACGGGACTTCGCAAGATTTTGAATTTTGGTCACACAGTAGGCCACGCGATTGAGAGTGAAAATAATTTTAATAATTTTTATCACGGTGAATGTGTAGCTCTCGGAATGTTGTTTATGTCCTCAAAAAAAGTTAGAGATAGATTAATACCGGTTTTAAATAAGCTGAATTTGCCCACTTTTATTGATATTGATGTTGATAAAATGTTGGAAACTATGAAGCATGATAAAAAAACCGCAGGGGACAGTATTACAGTAATTTATTCCAATGAAATAGGAACTTATGAAATGCGTAGCATTGATTTTGATACTCTTAGCAGAGAATTAAAAGAGGTGAAATTAGGGTGAAAAACACTTTCGGTAATAATGTAACAATTACTGTTTTCGGTGAAAGCCACGGCGCCGGTATAGGTGCTGTTATTGACGGTTTACCCGCAGGGATTGCGGTTGATGAGGAATTTATAAATCGACAGTTGAGTCTTCGTCGTCCACAGGGTGATATTTCTACTCCAAGGGTGGAATCGGATAATTTTATAATTTACAGCGGTGTTTTTGAAGGTCACACAACCGGTACACCAATTTGTATTGTAATACCTAATGAAAACACAAATAGCAAAGATTACAGCGAAATTAAAAACAAAATGCGCCCTTCTCACGCAGATTATACTGCCCATATCAAGTATAACGGTTACGAAGATTACCGCGGCGGAGGTCATTTCAGTGGCAGAATTACCGCGGCTATTGTAGCGGCAGGAGCTATTGCTATCAGTGCTTTAAACAAAAAAGGTATTTATATCGGAACTCACATTGCCCGTTGTGGTGGAGTGAATGACACTAATTTTAGCGATTATTTATCAGATATTAGAGCTTTAAACGAAAAAACCTTTGCTGTTTTGGATTCTTCTGCTGAGTACGAGATGAAGCGAGTAATTACCAAGGCAAAAGATGAGGGAGATAGTGTCGGCGGAGTGCTTGAGACTGCGGTTGTTGGTTTACCTGAAGGAGTAGGAGAGCCGTGGTTTGATACTGTCGAAGGTATGCTTTCCCACGCGCTTTTCTCAATCCCTGCGGTTAAGGGTGTTGAGTTTGGTGCAGGCTTTGGCATTTCAGATATGCTTGGTAGTTCTGCTAATGATGAGTTTTATTATGAAAACGATAAGGTTTTAACCAAAACAAATAATAATGGCGGTATAAATGGCGGTATTACAAACGGAATGCCTGTAATTTTCCGCATAGCCGTAAAGCCTACTCCAACAATTCACAAAACACAAAATACCATAGATATCAGCACAAAAGAAAATGTAGAGCTTGTAAGCGGTGGCAGACACGACCCTTGCATAGTACACAGAGCGCGTGTTGTGGTTGATAGCGTTACTGCTTTGGTACTTTGCGATATGTTGTCGGGAAGATTTGGCACAGATTGGCAGGTCTAATAATGGAATATGGTTGTATAGGTGAAAGGTTAGGTCATAGCTTTTCTAAGATTATACATAATGAATTGGCAGATTATGATTATAAACTCTGCGAAATAGCAAAAGAAGATTTATCTGACTTTATGCTAAAGGCTGATTTTAAGGCTGTAAATGTAACGATTCCTTATAAACAGGCGGTAATTCCGTTTCTTTATGAAATTGATGAAATATCCCAAAAAATCGGTGCGGTAAATACCATTGTTAATAAGGATGGTAAGCTTTACGGGTATAATACCGATTTTTACGGAATGTCCTCTTTGATTGAAAGGGAAAATATTTCGCTTTGCGGTAAAAAGGTATTGATTTTAGGAAGTGGCGGCACTTCTAAAACTGCTTATGCCGTGGCGGAAAGTATGAACGCTTCAAGCATTTATGTTGTTTCGCGCAATAAAACTGAAACTAACATTACCTATGATGAGGTTTATAAAAATCACCTTGATGCGCAGATTATAATTAATACCACTCCTTGTGGAATGTTTCCAAATATTGATAGTGTAGCATTAGATTTAAGCCTTTTTAAAGATGCCCAAGCGGTTATAGATGCGGTTTATAATCCGCTTGATTCCTTGCTTGTAACCACCGCTAAAAACAAAGGTATAAAAGCGGTTGGTGGGCTATATATGTTAATTTCTCAGGCAGCTTTTGCGGTGGAAAAATTTATTGATTGCAAGATTCATCCAAAAGCGGTTGAGGATATATACAGAAAGCTTATTTTAAATAAGAAAAATCTTGTTTTAATTGGAATGCCAAGTTGCGGCAAGACCACAATCGGCAAAGCTGTTTCTGAAAAGCTTAATAAAGAATTTATTGATATTGATGAAGAAATAGTTAAAAAGGCGGGTATTACAATTCCTGAAATATTCGAAAAATACGGTGAAGATTATTTCAGAAATCTTGAAAGCGAAGTTATCACCGAAGTGTCTTTAAAACAAAACTGTGTTATAGCTACGGGTGGCGGTGCAATTCTTCGAGATAAGAATATAAACCTTTTGAAGGGGAACGGAATTGTAATGTTTATTGACCGTTCACTCGATAAGCTTCTTTGTACTGATGATAGACCATTATCGCAAAACAAGGAAGCACTAAAAAAGCGCTATGAAGAAAGATACGATTTGTATAACACCTTAGCGGATATTAAAATAAATGCCGATTTTGATATACAAACCAACATTAAACTTGCAGAAGAAGGTTTTTTTAAATGAAATTTTTAGTTCTTAACGGACCAAATCTTAATATGTTAGGCATAAGAGAACCCGAAATTTACGGAAATGACGGGTATGAATCTTTATGTAACGCAATTAACGGGTACGCTAAAGAGAATGGTTTTGAGGTTAAGATTTTTCAAAGTAACCACGAGGGTTGTTTGGTTGATGAAATTCAGGCGGCTTACAGAGTTTTTGACGGAATAGTTATAAATCCTGCGGCATATACACACACAAGTGTAGCTTTGCTTGATGCTGTAAAAGCGGTTGGAATACCAACCGTTGAGGTTCATATATCCGATGTTTCTGCGCGTGAGGATTTTAGAAAAATAAGCTATATTCGTTCAGCTTGCGTTAAAACCATTTCGGGTCATGGAACTAAAGGATATATCGAGGCATTGGAATTTTTAAAGGATTTTTGCGGTGAAAACTAATGGTAGTTACTATAAATAAAAGCACAGCATCTGGCAGAGTAAAAGCTCCGCCTTCAAAAAGCATGGCACACAGATATTTGATTTGTGGCGCTTTGTCAGAAAAAAGCGAAATTAATGAAATAGAATATTCAAAGGATGTTGAAGCCACGTTATCGGGTCTTGCGGCGCTTGGAGCTAATATAGAAATAGTCGATAAAATGGTTGTTATTGGTGGTATGGATTTTAATAAACCACTAAAAAGCAATATTATAAACTGCAATGAAAGCGGAAGCACTTTAAGATTTTTGATTCCGATTTGTCTTTTGTTTAATAAAGAAATCACTCTCATCGGCAGTGAAAGACTTTTCCAGCGTTCTCTTTCAGTTTATGAGCAGATTTGTGAAGCACAGGGTATAAAATTTCAAAAAACTAAAAACAGTGTTACCGTGTGTGGAAAGCTAACAAGCGGTAAATATTCTGTAAGCGGTGGAATTTCAAGCCAATTTATTAGTGGACTTTTGTTTGCTTTATCTCAACTTCAGGATGATAGCATTATTGAAATCACCGAAAATTTGGAAAGTGCTTCTTACCTTAATCTCACAATTAAGGCTCTTGGGAAATTCGGCGTTAGAATCAGCAAGGTGGATGAGCGAACAATTTATATCAAAGGTAACCAAAGGTGCAAAAACCGCTCGGTTACAGTTGAGGGCGACTATTCAAATGCCGCTTTTTTAGATGCTTTTAATCTTTTAGGCGGCAATGTTGCAGTTACGGGACTTTCAAAAAACACTGCCCAAGGTGACATTGTTTATAAGGATATGTTCTTGCAGCTTAAAAATGGGAGACCTACTTTAGATTTGAGCGATTGTCCTGATTTGGCTCCAATACTTATGGCAGTTGCGGC
Organism: Acutalibacteraceae bacterium; assembly: GCA_045636565.1. Taxonomy (GTDB): domain Bacteria; phylum Bacillota; class Clostridia; order Oscillospirales; family Acutalibacteraceae; genus UBA737. The sequence continues at coordinate 809 of JAZTXU010000286.1, read as the reverse complement.
ATTACATAACGGTGCCGTGTTTACAGGCACTAAAAGGCTTAAAATTAAAGAAAGTGACCGCAGCGAAGCGATGCGTGAGGAACTTTCAAAGTTTGGCTGCGAGGTAATAGTTGAGGAAAATAGAATTATCGTTAATAATGTAAAATTAAAAACTCCCACACTTTATCTTAACGGGCATAACGACCACAGGATTGTAATGTCCTTAGCAGTTTTGGCTTCTGTTACCGGCGGTGAAATTTTCGGCGCCGAGGCAGTAAACAAAAGCTTTCCCGAATTTTTCAGTAAGCTTTTGTCTTTAGGGATAGATTTAAAGGTAAATAGGTGACTTATATGAATATGGAATTTTTACGCAAATTACAAATCCCTCAACAGATAAAAACACGATATCCCTTAACTGATGAGCTTCAAAAAATTAAGGCTCAAAGAGATAAGGAAATTGAGGATATTTTCACCAATAATAGCGATAAACTTCTTATTATAATCGGTCCTTGCTCTGCTGATAATCGCGAGGCGGTGCTTGATTATATTGGAAGACTCCGCCTTCTTCAAGATGAAGTTAATGACAAGTTGTTTATAATACCTCGTATTTACACTAATAAACCTCGAACCACGGGCGATGGCTATAAGGGTATGCTTCATCAGCCGAACCCCGAAGAAAATCCCGATATGCTTAAAGGTATATTGGCTATTAGGGATTTACATATGAGTGCGCTCAAGGACTATGGATTTACTTGCGCTGATGAAATGCTTTATCCTGATAATTATCGTTATCTTTCGGATTTATTGGCTTATGTTGCAGTTGGTGCGCG
>JAZTXU010000285.1:0-2835 GCA_045636565.1 Acutalibacteraceae bacterium | reverse complement strand
TTGTCTATTAATTTATCAATTATCTTTGTCATTCAAAATTGTCTCAATTATAAATACAGGTCTATCTTTAACCTCAAGGTACATTTTACCGATATACTCTCCTATTATTCCGAGCGAAAGCATAATAAGACCACCAATTGCCCAAACCGAGCAAATAAGACTAGCCCAGCCAAGAACCGATTCTCCAACCGCCCAACGAACTATTGAGTAAGTAAGCAAACCTATACTTATAAAAAACATCAAAAAGCCTATAACCGTAATTAATCTTATAGGCTTAATACTAAAGGAAGTAATACCATCAATCGCAAAGGAAATCATCTTTTTAAGCGGATATTTGCTTTCGCCTGCAAAGCGCTCGCTTCTTTCATAATAAACCTTGTCCGACTTAAAACCAATAAGCGGCACAATACCTCTTAAAAACAGATTTTTTTCTTTAAAACTTAACAGTGCCTCGACCGCTCTTTTAGACATAAGTCTGTAATCAGCGTGATTATAAACCGTTTCAGCACCCAAGAATTTCATTATTTTATAAAAGAAAAGTGCAGTGTTTTTCTTGAAAAAAGAGTCTTTTTTTCTGCTTGCGCGCACGCCGTAAACTATATCACAGCCATCGTAATACTTTTCAAGCATTAGGTCAACCGCATTAATATCATCCTGCAAGTCGGCATCCATTGAAATGGTAACATCCGCCTTTTTTGAAGCCACATAAAGACCTGATAAAAGCGCATTTTGATGACCTCTGTTACGAGAAAGCTTAACTCCGCTAAAAAGCGAATTTTCATCATGAAGTTCGGATATTATTTCCCAAGTTTTATCCTTAGAGCCATCATCAACAAACATAATTCGGCTTTTATTGCTGATTTTCTTGCCCGAAATCAGGTTATTCATTTTATCGCAAAGTCGCTTTGCGGTTTCCCTTAAAACCTCTTGCTCGTTATAGCACGGAACTACGATGTATAATATATCCTTCAAAAAAGCACTTCCTTTCTTCGTGAATTTTCAAAACAAAACCGTTTATTTGCTAAAAAATTCCTTCAAATCTTCTAAATTGGCAGTTACAGTTCCCTGTACCATTCCGTTTCTGCCGCCGCCTCTAATATTAAATTTTGATTTGAAATCTTTAAAAAATTCATCTAATTTCTGCGGTTCCCCACATATCGCAAAAGCATATGTATCCACACCGATTTGAGAAAGCACCGCCCTTATGCCTCCTGCCTTTTTATACAGTGCATCGGCATAAATCTGAAGTTCTTTAATTTCAAGATTGTCTTCAAAAACTGCCGAAATCTCATTTTCACTTTCAAAGGCATTAACCTTAAATTCAGAGATTTGTTTCTTAAGCATTGTAATATTAGATTTAAGTTCAGCGTTATTATTTAAAACTCGCTCAACCGCATCGGCGGTTTCACAATATTTAACCGCCAACATATCACCTATTTTTGCGGTAGCCGAAAATCTTTCGTTATAATCATTAAGTGCGCGCATACCCGCCTTTAATTCGATTCGGACACCGCCCCTGAGTTTTTCGCTTGAGAGCAATTTTATAAGACCGATTTCACCGGTATATTTCACATGAGGAGCACAGCAAGCGCACATATCTGTGTTTTCAATCTCTACTATTCTGACTTCTCCCTCAAGTTCACCTTTTGAGCGATATTTTAATTCAGAAAGCTTTTCCCTTTGGGGATAATAGGTGTTGATTTTATTATTTTCCTGCACCGCTTTGTTGGCAATAGTTTCAACCTTTAAAATTTCTTCACGGGTTAAAGGCTTATCAAAATCAAGTGTTACAATATCCTCACTCAAGTGAAAACCTACATTTTCACAACCAAACAATCTGTTTGCAACACCTGAAACTATATGCTCGGCAGAATGCTGCTGCATAAAATCAAACCGACGCTCAAAATCAATTTTACCGCTTACCTCTTGTCCGATAGAAAGCTCTTTATCAGTAAGATGATAAATTACATCATTTTCAATTTGCACATCAAAAACCCGAGAGTCATTCAAGAAACCAATATCGCTCGGTTGACCGCCCGCTTCCGGAAAAAAAGCGGTTTTATCAAGAACTACGCTATAGTTATCTTCTTCTCTTTCACAAGCTATAACCGTAGCTGTAAATTCCTTTATGAAGGAGTCAATATCATATATTTTTTTGGTCTTCATCCCAACTTCTCCTGCACAATATGAGCTGCTTTATAGATATCGCCGCCGCCCATAGTAATTACAATGTCGTTTTCACCTGCAATTTCAATTATTTTATCGGCAATATTTGTGAATCCGTCAACCACGACTGCGTCAGACAGTCTTTCTGCGATATATTCTGAACTTATACCGTAGGTATTAACCTCGCGCGAACCCATAATCGGGGTTAAAATAACCTTATCCGCAACCGACAAAGCATCTACAAACTCATCCTTTAAAAGTTCTGTACGAGAAAATGTAAAAGGTTGGAATACCGCAATAACACGGTTATAAGAAAGCTCTTTAGCCGCCTGCAAGGTAGCCTTTATTTCAGTTGGGTGGTGAGCATAATCATCTGCCAATGTAAAGCCGTTATACTGACCTAAAAACTCAAATCTTCTGCCGGCGCCTGTGAATTTTTCCAAAGCTTCCTTAATACCCTCAGGACTTACACCCTCGTTAAAGCAAACCGCAAACGAAGCCAAACCGTTTAAGACATTATGTCTTCCCGGTGCGTGAAGCTCGATATTTGTAAGCTTTTCGCCTTTATGCATTACATCAAAGCAGAAACCGAATTTGCCCGAAACTATATTTTCGGCATAAAAATCGTTTTTATCGCAAAATCCAAAGGTTGTGATTTTAGCCTCAGTA
>JAZTXU010000284.1:0-3136 GCA_045636565.1 Acutalibacteraceae bacterium | reverse complement strand
ACATAAACAGAAGGCAGGGGAAGATTATGGACAATATGAACGAAATTATCGCAAAGCTGCGCAAGGATGCAGGGCTTACCCAAGAACAACTGGCAAGTATAATCGGTGTATCGCCGCAAGCCGTTTCAAAATGGGAAACGCACTTGTGCCCCACCAAAGTAAGATTTTTGCACAACAGTTCGTTTATAAGAATTTCGTCTTCAACAATAAGTATCCGTGCCATAATATCACCTTTCGATAACAGTATACCATTTATAACATCGAATTGTAAAGAAAAACGCCTTTGACAAAAAATTCAAAAGCGTTTTTTTATAAATATTATACCGTGCGTTTTCGTATGCGGAGATAGGAAATGACGGAGAAAGCAATACTTACCGCGGCTAAAAACAAGACACAGAAAATTGCATCGTTCAAAGAAGTATCTGCCATATATATGGTGTATTCATGCCATTCGGAATCAAAATCCTGAAAATACATACGCAATTTCCAAGGCAGGGGAGAAAAATAATCAAAGTAATTGGTTATGATATCTCCGGTAAAACGGAAGCGGAATCTTGTGAATGTAATATAGTAGCTCAACAAATAGATGGAAGTTGAAATAGCTGCGTGTATACCTTTTTTGAAAATAGTTCCGAGAAAATATGTTAACGTAACATAGAAAATCAAACTCGGTATCATAACGCAAAAGTCAGCACGCAGCATTCGAATAATTGAATCTCCCACATAACCCCATTTGTCAAGATACGGTACACCGCCTCTTGTGTAAAGATAAAGCTGTAGGCATAGGGCATGTGTGATAACCGTTACAACAGCTACAATACTGATAATCGCCGCCAATCTTCCCGTTAAATATTTAAGATAATTAACACCTGCGGCTTTTTCGATTTCGAAAAAATCATCTCCGTAATCACGGTTGATAACCAAAACTGTTATAATGATAGAAAAAAACGGTAACGCCGTAAATGCCAGCGTTGATATCAATGAATTGGTGATTACCTGAATGTAGTCGTTATGGGAAAGAATGGTACCCGCCTCATCGTCACCAACATAGTATCCGCCAACAGCACCGCTGATTGCTGTAATAACAAGAATTAATAACAATAACCAAAAAGAAGCTGACCGAAAAATATTTTTAATTGTGTTGATATATGTTTTGCGCCACATAACAAATCTTTTCACCTTTCGTATGTGTACTCTTGCACATCCTTTACACATGCAATCGCCTTTAATTCACCTTGAAGCGCCTCGGGTAAATTCAATTCTTCCTCGGTGGTTTGATATATGGGGAAACACTTGCCGCCGGAACCTATTTTTTGACCCGGATCAATAATGGGCATTCTGTCAAAAATGAAAACAATATCATTTTGCTCATTGAAGAAGACCCATGTGATGGCAGCTTGAACTCTTATGTTGCCGTTATTCCCGCTACTGAAAAAAGCCAATAGAGATGGATAGGGCTTATGATCTTCTTTCACTTGCTGCTCGTAGATAGGAGCTTTGTCTTTTGCTATTCGTGTCAATTTAAACGAAACATCTTTTGCGTATTCAGGACCATTGTACGCTGTACAATCGATCTCATAGACAAAATTTGCAAATGTAAATCCGGGATTGAACAGCATATAATTTTGATAACCTGCAGAAAACTGTTCAAACTTTTGCGTTTCGGTCTTGATTACGTTTCCTTTTTCATCAAGATATGTGCCTGTAATTGAAATTTCGTACGCATTCGAAGATTCATTTGTAATATCCACAAGTGCAATATTGGTATTTTCATATTTGAAAATCTTGTGCTTAATAGCAAAACTTGCTTTTTCGTCGCTTGTGTCGGATGTTTCCAATACAACTTTTGATTCCGAATCAAAGTCGGAAATTACATATTCTGTATCACCTTGACTACATCCGCATAATGCAATTGCAAGCAGAACGGTAAAAAAACAAAATATTTTTTTCATAAACTAATCCTTTCTTTTAATCGGTATATTCATACTCGGTTGCCAAGCCTTCTTGAGTAAATCTGGCTGGAGCATGTTGTTGTAGGGCGGGATATGTATCAATCGACAGAACGCAAACAATTGCCGATATTTCACCCAAATACTTTTCGGGCCACACTAAAGATTCTTTTGTTGTTTGATAAATCGGAAACGGTTCACCGTTTCCAAAGGGTTGTTCGAGTCCAAGATAAGGTGCGCGGGAAAAAATAGAAATAATCTCTCCGTTGGAGTTATATAGAATGATTTCCAAATAAGGTACTCTTGCAAAAGAGGTATGGTTAGAACAGGTAAGATATGCAATAATCGATGGGTATCTCGTAAAGTCCTCATTTTCAAACAAGAGCTTTGGTATAACATCTTTACCTTCTTCTAATCCAAGAAATTTATATTCAAAATCAGTTACACGGATATCTTTATCAGAACTTTTTGGGTCATCGTTGGAAAGCTTTTTTACTTCCCCAAAGGAAAGTGTAAATTCAAAATCAGAAAAATAAGCGTCGGGATAAAATAAAAAATAGTTTTTGTAACCCGAATAATACTGATCAAATGTTTGTTCCTCGGACTTTATGATCTCTCCGTTTTGATCAAGATATTTTCCGCTTATAGTGAGGGAATAATCTTTGCTGCTTTGATTTTCTATATACAGCAAGATTAAATCGCTATCTCTGTATGTGTGCTTTGTTTGCTTGACAAGAAATGTACTATTATCTATTTCTATTTTAAAAACCTTTTGATCGGCGAAAAATTTTTCGGATTGGGTAGTTTCCGATATGGAATTATCGTCCGTGCTGACATTTGGATTGGCGGTTGATTCGTTATCGTGGCTTTCGATAGGGTCATCAGACTGTACGTTGTAGGTCGGCTCTTTTTCGCAACTTATAAGCATAGTTGCAATCAGCAAAACTGCCAAACCGAATATTAAAATTTTTTTCATATCTATTCCTCCTTTATTTTCATAAGATTACCACAGAGTTGTAATGGAGTTGTAATAGAAATGAGCGAATTTGTAAGAGAGTTGTAAGGAAATAACTTTTCAGGTGTTTTTTTCCCTTGTGCGGTTATTGTTAATCATTATTGTAAGTAGTATAATATCAACATAAACAGAAGGCAGGGGAAGATTATGGACAATATGAACGAAATTATCG
>JAZTXU010000283.1:0-4031 GCA_045636565.1 Acutalibacteraceae bacterium | reverse complement strand
GTATTCCTTAAATGTGGTGGCGCCTATAACCTGAATTTCACCTCTCGACAAGGCGGGCTTTAAAATGTTTGCGGCATTCATTGAGCCTTCGGCAGAATCGCCGGCGCCCACAAGATTGTGAATTTCATCAATAAAGAGAATGATATTTCCGGCACTCTTTACTTCGTCCACAAGACCCTTAACGCGGCTTTCAAACTGACCTCTAAATTGTGTGCCGGCAACAAGACCCGTAAGATCAAGAAGGAAAATTTCCTTATCAAGAAGTCTTGCCGGTGCAGTGCCGTTTGCAATTTTAAAGGCGAGTCCCTCCGCGATAGCAGTTTTACCAACACCCGGCTCACCTATAAGGCAGGGGTTGTTTTTTGTGCGGCGGGAAAGAATCTGTATTGTGCGGTAAAGTTCTTTGTCTCTGCCGATGATTACATCAATCTTGCCGGTTTTTGCCTTTTCGGTAAGGTTGGTGCAAAATTGATCTAAAAACTTTCGTTTCTTTTTCTTATTTTTTTCCGGCTTTTCTTCTTTACCGTTCTTTTCTGCGTTTTCGGTATTTTCGGTGTTGGGAGCAGCCTTTTCACCGCCAAAACCGCCCATAATATTGCCCATAATTTTATTAAAAAACTGAGGCATTGCGGGAGCGGTACCAAGGTCAAAGGTTTCATCGTTAAGGGCAGAATCATCTGCATCCTCGTCGAGTTCCATAAGTCCCATAAACTGCTCGCTCATCTGCTCGATATCCTCATCGGATATATTCATTCTTCTGAGCATATCATCAACCGGTTTTATCCCGAGTTCTTTGGCACAAACAAGGCAAAGACCGTTTGGTTCTGCGTTTGGATTGGTCATATCCGACATAAATACCACTGCCGGACGCTTTTTACATTTTGAACAAAGTTGCATTTTTAAAACTCCTAAGATTTGCTGAAATATTTAGAACGGAACAATTTCCGTTAAAAGTTTGAAAAGAAAAGAATTGTTTATATTTTCCTCTGAAAAAATAAGGAACGGCTTGCCTATATAAGATATTATAAGTGAAATCACCATACAGAAAATTATGGCGAAAACAACTCCTCTGAGCGAGCCTAAAACACCGCCTAAAATACTGTTCAGTTTGCCCACAACGCTGAATGAGAATAAACTGTTTAAAAATCCTGCCGCAAATTTTAACACTACTGACAGTATTGTGACCAGTATTATTGAAAATAAAAGACCTAAAATTTTAGTGGCAATCGGTTTTATAACCTCTCTGGAGGATTCTCTCACCGCCGCTTCGGTGCCTTTATGCATATTTTGGTTGATTTTTTCGGTGAATTCGGTTGCGGTTGAATCATCGTTTGAAACAAAACCGGGCAATGCTTCAGCCGCCTCTTTTTCGGCTTTATCGCCAACCTCTTTTGCCGCCGATTTGACAATGGCAGGCTCAATGAGGTTATCATAGGTGTAATTTGCCAGCGGAGAGCTTATTGTAAACGCTAAAATTATGGCGATAACAAATCCCGCTGTTTCGATTAAAACCTTAACAAAACCTTTTTTGGCTGAAATCACAATACATAAAACTATTATGGCGAGAACAATTAAATCTAAAATGAATCCCATATTTTTGCTTGTCTCCTATTCGAGTCTTATTTTTTCGATCTTATTATCGGTTATTACCGCAATATCATCGGAGGAAACAACAGAAATTCTCACAGCACCGAATCCGCAAGAGCCGTGGCGTAACACTTTGCCCTTGTCACTGAGCATATAAATTTCGGTTTCACCCATACAATAAATATGACCGTCTGCCATAGTAATATCACTGATTATGTCTTTATAATCGAATTGATATTTTAATTCGCCCGATTTTTCAAAGACCGCCACACAGTTATCGGTTTTATCGTTTTTTCGGTTGAATACTGCAATATAGCCGTTATCATCCGGTCTTATCATGGAAAGGCTGTACTCGTTGCTATATTGCTTGGTTTCAAAATCAGACCATTCCACAAATTCGAGAGCGTGCTCGCTTATTACCGAGAAATAACCCGAATGGCTACTGTCAATCCCATAAATTAAAGTGTTATCAAACGTTTTGGTATGCGCGGGTTTGGCAGAATCAAACTCGAACACGTTTAAAATCGATTTGTATTTACCGCCTGTCGCATTAAATGCCGATACGGCAAGTTGGTCACCATCGGGTGACAGGGCAACATTATTTACTGTATTCTCAGCAGAAAACCATTCATAAAGTCTGTCACCATCTTTATCAAATACCGAAACAGCAGAGGCATATTTATCCGAATGGAGCACCAATGCATAAGCACCCGAATCAGAAATATTTGCAGTTATTATGTTTTTTTTGGTTTCAATGGTGGTTTCCAAATCGGCAACCGTGAAGATATATCCGCGATTTGAATTCTGGTCAAAAAGAAGTGCTCTGGTATCCGATGTTTTAAGAATGGGATTTTCAAATCCATGGTCATAAGAATAAAGAATTTTTCCCGATGAATTAATGGAAAAGAACTGTGAATTGGTTAAAACGTAATAATGTGAACCGTGATTTATTACATTTACTGTTTGAGTGCTTTCAAGCTCAATGGGGTAACTTCCCGCGCCTAAGGTTGAGGTGAAGTGGGCAATTTTTTCAAAAACACTCATAGGAAGAATCATTTCAAAAATACCGTAAACTATAAGAATAGCCGCTAATATGATGCTTATGATTTTGAGCCTTCTTTTTTGCTCTAACTTCTTGCCCTTTACCACCTTCATATTCTGTTTAACGGTGGTTTTGCGGTATTTTTCCGCAGGGGTCATTTTAACCTCTTCCTCCGGGGTTACGTTTTTTTGAGGTTTCTCGATTTTAGGCTTTGGAGCCGAGAAAAATTTACTGTGTTTTTTCTTTTTATAGTTAGGCATTTCATCACCTTATCGCCTTAATAATTATAATGTACTTTTTCTAACACAAGACCGTGTGGCGGAGCGGTAATCCCCGCTTTTGAGCGGTCTTTAGATTCAAAAATATCTGCTGTGATATCGGGGTTTATCTGACCGTTTGAAACCTCCACCGCCGTACCGACAATAATTCTTACCATATTATAAAGAAAACCGTTTGCGGTGATTTTTAAGGTTACAATATCTCCGTTTTTCTCACATTTACATTCACTTACTGTTCTTACAGTGTCGGTAACAGTTCTGCCTGAGGAAGAAAACGCATAAAAATCGTGAGTGCCTACTATTTTTTGGCAAAATTCGTTCATTAAATCTATGTTTAGCGGTTTTTCAATGGTCCAGGCATATCTCGATAAAAACGGGTCTTTTTTGTTACTGTTTAAAATTCTGTAAATATAAGTTTTACCTTTTGCATTGTATCTTGCGTGAAAATCGGGCGCTACTTCTTTATAATCGGTAACGGCTATATCAGGTGGGAGCAGAGCATTAAGACCTTTTAAAAATGCTTCTTTAGGAATGTTATCCTCGCAATCAAGGTGGCAGCAGAATTCTTTTGCGTGAACGCCTGCGTCCGTTCTGCTGCAGCCTGCAACCGCAGGTCGTAGTTTTAGCAGAGTTTCAAGTGAGTTTTGCAAAACCTCTTGAACGGTGATTCCGTTTGGCTGCACCTGCCAACCGTGGTAGGCAGTGCCGTCGTAGCTTAAAGTCAGTAATATTCTTTTCATTTGGCACCGCCTTTCGAGTCGTTAAAGTAAAATGTTAAGGGTTAGTATTCCACCGCAAATAACAAGTGCGAAAAAGGTTACAAAAAGGTCTGTCACAGAAAGTTTCATCTGTTTCATTCGGGTTTTGCCCTCACCGCCGTTATAGCATCTGCATTCCATAGCTTCTGCCAATTCGTAAGCTCGCCTCACCGAGGAAATAAGCAGGGGAATAAGAATCGGAATAAGTGCTTTTATTCGGCTGAGTAGTCCGCCGCTTTCAAGGTCTGCACCTCGCGCTTTCTGGGCGTTCATAATTTTTTCTGCTTCTTCTATTAAGGTGGGAATAAATCTCAATGCTATTGTCATCATCATGGCGAGTGTGTGTACCGCCGAGCGAAGACCTAT
>JAZTXU010000282.1:0-10426 GCA_045636565.1 Acutalibacteraceae bacterium | reverse complement strand
CAAATATATTACAGCAACTGTAATAAGAGGGAAGAACGCTTCATAAGTTCTAGACCTTATCAGGTTTCCAACATATGTAATATCCTGCAAACCAACATAACCTGCAACAGAGGTTTCTTTTAAAAGCACGATAAATTCGTTGCCCAATGCAGGCAAAATATTCTTGAACGCTTGGGGGAAAATAAAGTGCCACATAGATTGAATATAATTGAAGCCTAAAGAACGGCCTGCTTCCATTTGACCCTTATCGATTGACATTATACCTGAACGCACAATTTCAGCTACATAAGCACCTGAGTTAATACCAAAAGCAATAATCGCCGCAAAAATACCATTTCTAACAGATGCCAAAATTATAAAGTATATAATCATTAACTGAACAACGACCGGAGTTCCTCGAATTACGGTGAGGTATAGATTACAGATTCCGTTACCGATTTTAAGCAATACATCACCAAAACTGCGGCATTTTCTGTCAGAAAGAGTCATATCGTGCGAGGATCTTACTGCGGCAACAATAAAACCGATTACAACACCGATGATAAGTGAAAAGAAGGTGATTTGAAGCGTAACTCCCAAACCCTTTAACAAGGTTAGCCAACGGTCTTCTGTTATAAAATTTTTAATAAAACTTTCTTTTATTTCTTCAAAATTCATACTGATTTTCCTTACATTAAATAAGGAGCAACACAGTGTAGGTGCTGCTCCTTATCATTATAGTACAATAAATTATTCTTTAACTATAATAACCTGTGTAGCTGTTGTGTAAGTATCTGTAAAGTTGATTTCCTTAAGACGCTCTTCAGTAACAGTCATACCAGCCATACCGAAATCTGCCTTACCGGTCTGAACAGCGGTGATGATAGAATCAAAATCCATATCATCAATAACGAGTTTGTAACCGAGCTTATCGCAAATAGCCTGAGCTATCATAGCGTCAATTCCAACAACCTTATTGTCTTTGTAGAATTCATAGGGTTCAAAGAATGCATTTGTAGCCATATGTAATTCACCCTTAGAAGTGTCTACGTTTGAAGGTGAAACATAAGGACAGGTGCCTTTTGTGTCATCACCGATATAGTTCTTGATGATCTGGTCAATAACGCCTTCTTTTTTAAGGTCAGCCAAAGCACCGTTAAATGCATCTTTAAGTTCGGTATTATCTTTTGCAATACAGATTGCATATTCTTCTACTGCGAAAGCTTCGTCAAGGATTTTTAAGCCCTTATTTGCTTTAACGAATGCCTTTGCGGGCTCATTATCAATGATTACACAGTCAATTTTACCCTGATTAAGAGCGAGAATTGCATCAGCGCCTTTATTATAACGCTCGATTGTTGAACCTTCTTTTTCATAGTCAGATGCAAAAATATCACCTGTGGTACCTAACTGTACACCGATAGTAGCACCGGGAAGATCGTCAGCAGAAGCTACAACCTTTGCTTCGCCACCGCAAGCAGCGCAAGATAAAATCAAGCAAAGAACTGCTACGAGGCTTATGAGTTTTTTGAATGTTGTCATAAAAAAACACCTCTAAATAAAATTTTTAAATACCAATTCAAATTGGTATTATCCGAGAAGAATTATAGCATTTTTAAAATTAAAAGTCAACTGTTTTTGCATAAATATGCGAAATGTATCAGTTATTCTATAATAATATTCACAAGGTTACAGCTTGAAATTGTAATTTATGCTTATTTTATGGCACAAGCTGAATTTAAACATACAATGTAATATGGCAGCAGAATTAAAATGTTTGCCTTACCGATTCTTTCGGGGTGATAAAAATGAAAAGATATACAATTACAACCGGAACTGTAACCTATGCAATTAAAGGAAAAGAAATTTTGAAAAGAAATGGTTTTAAGGCTCATGTTGAACGAATAATGTCCGGTAAGGGTAGTTCGGGTTGCGGATATTCAATTATAATCGAAAAAGATATTGAAAATGCATTAGCCCTACTGAAAAATGCAGGAATTAAAATTCTTGAAGTTAATCAAGAGTAAATTTAAGGGCGCCAAAACGCCCTTTTTAATATGTTTGGAGGAGTAATTTATGATTTATTTTGACAATGCCGCAACAACAGGTAAAAAACCTCAGGCGGTTATAGATACTGTTACAAAATCATTGAAAGAATACTGTGCAAATCCCGGAAGAAGTGGTCACAGTTTATCTGTGAAAACTGCAGACGCGGTTTATAAAGTTAGAGAAAAAATCGCTTCGTTTTTTGGTGCCAGTGGCCCTGAAAAAGTGATTTTTACACTCAACTGTACCCACAGTATCAACTGTGTTTTAAAAGGAATTTTAGGAAAAGGAGACCATATTATCGTATCAAGTTTTGAACATAACGCTGTTATACGGCCAATAATAAAGTTGGGCGTTAATTATTCGGTTGCTGATGTTTCACTTACCGATGACGAACAAACGCTTGAAAATTTTAAAGACAAAATAAAACCGAATACCAGAATGATTTTTTGTACTGGTGCTTCTAACGTGTTCGGTAAAATGTTGCCAATATCGCAAATTGGAAAACTTTGCCGAGAAAGGGGGATTTTATTTGGGGTTGACGCGGCTCAAATAGCAGGGATAACGCCGTTAAATATGCAAGAAATGTGCTTGGATTTTTTATGCATAGCACCGCATAAGGGACTTTATGCACCTATGGGTTGCGGTGTTTTGATATGTGAAAAAAACATTCCGAAAACAGTACTTGAAGGTGGAACGGGAACAAACTCTTCAGAACTTGTACAACCTGAATTTATGCCGGAAAAACATGAAAGCGGAACCTTGAATGTACCTATAATTTTAGGGATTGGCGCCGCTATTGATTATGTGAATAAAGTGGGTGTTGATAAAATTTATACACATGAATTGGGACTGGCAAAAGCGGTGTATTCTTCATTCAAAAGAAATGATAATGTGATTCTGTACACACCTGAGCCGTTAAGTGGGAGTTATGCACCCGTAATTTCGTTTAATTATAAGGGGGTTGACAGCGCAAAAACATCACAGATTTTATCAGATTTTGGGGTAGCCACAAGGGGAGGATTACATTGTGCACCGATAGCGCATAACTATATGGGAACTTCGAAATCGGGTACAGTCAGGTTATCGTTTGGTGCCTTTAATACAAATAGTGAGGTAAATAGTTTTTTAAGGCTTGTAAATAGTGAAAATTTCTTAAAAAAATTGAAATTTTCTATTGAATGAAGGAAACAAATGTGTTAAAATATATTATGTAAAACTGTGCGTGAAGGAAGTTTTAAAGTGAGTAGTATTTTTAATACAATTTATTCGACATGGAATCAGATAGTTTATGCTGTTTCCAATATGAGAATACCGTTTGATATTATTGATATTCTTGTGATGGCGTACCTCATTTACAAGAGTATTTGTTTCTTGCGCGAATCTCGCGCAGGCCAGCTTGTTAAAGGTATCCTTATTCTCTTATTGGTTTACGTTGTTGCAGGATGGTGGGACCTCACCACAATTAACTGGGCAATTTCCAATGTTATGGATACAGTTATTATTGCAGCTGCGGTTATTTTCCAGCCTGAGCTTCGCCGTATTCTTGAGAAGGTGGGTCATACAAATTTCAGCCGAGGACCAATTATCGGCGATGAGGAAAATGTTATGACAAGTTGTATTGATGCTATAAGCAAGTCTGTCACAGTTATGCAAGAAAAACGTGTAGGTGCGCTTATTGTAATAGAACGTAAAACCCAACTTGGCGATATAATTGATTCCGGTACTGTTATTGATGCCGAAGCATCGGTCTCAATGATTAATAATATATTTTTCCCGATGTCTCCCTTGCATGACGGTGCGATGATTGTGAGAAACGGTAGACTTCATGCAGCAGGATGTATTTTACCGCTTACCAGACGAGAGGATTTAAGTTCACAATTAGGTACCCGTCATAGAGCGGCTATCGGTATGTCTGAAAATTCTGATGCGGTTGTGGTTGTTGTATCGGAAGAAACAGGTACAATTTCAATTGTTGTAAATGGAAAGATAACCCGCAATTACAGCGGTGTGTCTGCGGGTGCAGAACTTAAGAAGTTACTTATTGAAGCAAAACCCGAACAAAAAATCGGTTTTGTAAAATCTTTGATAAACCGTATTAAACCTGGCAAAAAGAACGAAGGAAAGGAAAGTGAAAAATAATGAAATTTTTAACTAACTTTTCTTTAAGAAAATTACTTTACAATAAGCAAGTTATAATTCCGTTCTCTATTCTTATGGCTTTTACGTTATGGCTCATTATTGTTATAAATCAGAAGCCAATCATTGATCGTACGTTCTCTGATATTCCTGTTAGTATCAATATTGAAAACACTTTTGCTTCGGAAAATAATAT
The DNA here is from genome assembly GCA_045636565.1 of Acutalibacteraceae bacterium. Taxonomy (GTDB): domain Bacteria; phylum Bacillota; class Clostridia; order Oscillospirales; family Acutalibacteraceae; genus UBA737. Next base: position 6,066 of record JAZTXU010000282.1, on the reverse strand, counting down.
GAGCATTATCGGTGATATTTCAAATCAACGTTTCACAGTAACTGTAAGAGGACCTAGATATATAGTGAGTTCGCTCACTGCCGATGATATAACACTTTATGCTTCTGCGGGTGAGGTTGATGCTCCGGGTGATTATGATTTGTTGGTTGCTCCAACACAGTCAATGAATCTTTCGGAATTTGAGGTGTTAAATATCACACCTCCTGTTCTTAAAACTAAGTTTGATTATATAGATACCAAGGATTTCACCATAATCGCCAGTGCTGAAGGAGCGGTTGCTGCCAACGGTTTAATAGCCGAGGGTGCTGTTGTGAGTGGTGCTGAAAGCGATACTGTTACTATCACGGGTCCGCGAACCATTTTAAATCAGATTGAAACCGTTAAAGCTTTGGCAAAGGTTAATAAGACATTGAGTGCAAGTGAGAGTTTTGAGGCAGATATTAAACTTTATAATGCACAAGGTAAAGAAATTAATACTGAAAATATAACTTTGAGCACCTCAAAAGTTAAGGTTACGGTTCCAATTTCAAAGAAAAAAATCGTACCGGTTAAAGTTGAATTTTCAAATACTCCTTCGGGATTTTCGTCATCTTCTGTTCCTGTTAACATTAATTATAAAACCGTCACCGTTATTGGTACACCTGAAACTGTTGATAAAACAAACGAAATTATACTCTCAGGTATTGATATTACATCTGTTTCAGAGACTAACTATAAGTTTGATGTTTCGCCAAGACTACCCGATGGTGTAAGATTACTTGAAAATATTGACACGTTTAAAGTGACGGTAAATACTTCTTCACTTGCTTCAAAAACAATTTCTGTTTCTGAATTTAAGTACAAGAATATGCCTAAGGGTCTAAAAGCTACAGTGCCTAATACTATTGAAAACGTCAAGATTTATGGACCTAAGTCGGTTATTGATAAATTAAAACCTGGTGAGGTATATGCTCAGATTGATCTTTCTAATAAGTCTGCGGGTGTATACACAATAGATATGGGCATTAATTTCAAAAACTATAACAGTCTTTGGGCTAACGGTAAATACACAACAACAGTAACTTTAAAATAAGTTTTAATTTAGGGCGGCTTTATGCCGCCCCGAATGTTATATTGGTTTGAAATATAATATAACATTAACTTTTTCTTTGCATATATTGGTATGGGAGGAATGGTTATGTTTGAAATATTTTTTTGGATTCTGTTTTTAATCCCTGCAATGTTGGGTTTGGCAGAAATTTTACATTTTGTAAAACTTTATATTTTAAAACCTAAAAAAGCAATGATTTCTTATAAAGTTGTAATCTTGACCAATGATACTGCTGTGGAAAATATGCGGTATGCAATAGAACAGTATTTGTGGCAAGCAGGAAGAAATGGTTCTAGTTTGATTTTTGTAAATTCATTGCTCAATAAAGAGATTTTTTTCGCTTGCAAAGAAATTGCAGAGCGGTATGACGTTGGGTTTTATTCAAAAAAAGAATTGGAAGAATATTTGAATTTGATAGTTGTTTAATGCTTTTTCAACTTATTGAGGGAGGTGCGGTATATGGAGACAAAAAACTGCGAAGTGATTACAGGTTCTGTTGAAAAAATCACTTACAGAAACGAATCTAACGGATATACTGTTGCCGAAGTTAAATCCAAAGAAGGTAATATTACCGTTGTTGGTATTTTACCCTTTATAAGTGAGGGTGAAGCAGCTGATTTTTTCGGAAATTATACCGTTCACCCAACTTACGGAAGCCAGTTCTCGGTTTCTTCTTTTGAAAAACGAGCTCCCGAAAATTCTGCCGCTATTTTAAGATATTTATCAGCAGGTGCGATTAAAGGTATTGGTCCTGCGACTGCAATAAAAATTGTTGAAAGATTTGGTGAAGATACTCTTAATGTGATTGCTGAAAAACCGCTTGATTTAACAGTGATTAAGGGTATTTCAAAACAAAAGGCTTTGGATATAAGTGAAGATTATAAAAAGCAATACGGCATAAGAGACATCATGATGATGCTTTCAAAATACAATGTATCACCTGACAGGTGCCTTAAAATTTACAAACGCTTTGGAACACAGTCTCTTAATATTATAAATGGGAATCCTTATGTACTTTGTGAGGAAGGTCTTGATTTCCATTTTGAAACGGTTGAAGATATTGCTTTTGACCTTAATTTTGAGCGTGAAAGTGAACTCAGAATTTCTGCGGGAATTGAATATGTACTGAGGAAAAATCTTTTGAACGGTCATACTTGTTTACCGCGAAAAAAATTAATTGAAGTAACTGCTCGTTTGCTGGAATGTAATGAGAGTGCGGTTGATATTGCTTGTGACAGATTGCTTGATTGTTTCAGAATTGAAACTGAGATTATCGATAATACCGAATTTGTATCGCTACTTAATTACTATTCTGCCGAGCGATATATAGCAGCACGATTGTTATCTGTAAAGCAATTTATAAATAGAGCGGTAACGGTTGATGAACTAGAAATTGAGAATGTTGAAAATAAACTAAAAATCAAATTTGAACAACTGCAACGTGAAGCAATATTTGAAGCATTCAGCAGTGGTATTCTTGTTTTAACAGGCGGACCTGGTACCGGAAAAACCACCACACTTAATGCTATTATAAAATTGTTTGAAAGTCGTGACCTTGAAATTGAACTTGCAGCACCGACCGGTAGAGCGGCAAAGCGGATGACAGAACTCACCGGCAGAGAGGCTAAGACCATTCATCGATTATTAGAAGTTGAATGGGGTGAGGGCGAGCAGAGAAAATTTGCGCGAAATGAAAGAAATCCGCTTAGTTGCGAGGTAATAATCATTGATGAAGCCTCGATGATTGATTCTCTTTTATTTTCTGATTTACTCAAAGCATTAAAACTTTCTTGCAGGATTATTTTAGTAGGTGACTCTGATCAGTTGCCGAGCATTGGAGCAGGAAATGTTTTGGGCGATATTTTGGCTTCTGAGAAATTCCCTGCAATTAGACTTAAAAAGGTTTTCAGGCAGGCAGCAGAAAGTAAAATTATTTCTAATGCACACGCGATAATTAATAACGAAAAGGCTGATTTTTCAGATAAAACCTCTGATTGCTTCTTTTTACACAGAAACGATAAGTATTCTTCCCTTAATTCAATAGTTGAATTGGTTACTGAAAGATTACCTAATGCTTATGGAATTAATCCTGTAACGGATTTGCAGATTTTATGCCCTTCGAGGATGCTTGATACGGGAACAGTAAACCTTAATAATATATTGCAAGAAAGGCTTAATCCTTTAAAAAAAGGTATGGTGCAACTGTCCTTTAAAGGTTTTTATTTACGTGTTGGTGACAAGGTTATGCAGATTAAGAATAATTACGATCTGCAATTCAGACGGGATGATGGCGAATTTGGTAATGGTGTATTTAACGGCGATGTTGGTTTTGTTACCGATATTGATGCCAGAGCAAGTGTTTTAAAGGTAAGATATGATGATCGTGTTGCAACCTATTTCTCTGAGGATTTTGGCCAGCTGGAACTGGCTTATGCGGTGACAGTTCACAAAAGTCAGGGCAGTGAATATGATTATGTTATTATTCCTCTTATGGACGTGCCTTCCAAACTTAAATATCGTAACCTGCTTTATACCGCAGTTACAAGAGCTAAAAAAATACTGATCGCGGTTGGGGACGAAAGAATATGGCAAGAAATGGCTGATAATGACCGCAAAACACTTCGCTACACCTTACTTAAATCTTTTATTGAGCAGGGAGAAAAACGTGAATATTTTTAAAGCAATCGGTATGTGTTTGTTTCCAAATCAATGTCTTGGTTGCGGTAAGGTTTTAATTGACGATGATTACTTTTGCGAATACTGTTATGAAATGATAGAGCATTGCAAAGTTGATAAAATTTGTCGAAAATGCGGTTTACCTAAAAAACATTGTCAATGTGGAAAATATGTTTTTCATTTTGATGCAAGTGTTGCTCCCATTCAAAATGATGGTCCCGCAAAGAAAGCAATGCATAAATTTAAATTCAGAAGTAAAGTGCATTACGGAAAATATTTTGCCGAGCAAATGGCACTTATGGTAAAACAAAGATATATTGATCAAGATTTTGATTTTATTACTTATGTGCCGATGACTTTGTTTGGGCGTCTCAGAAGGGGTTATAATCAAAGTTTTGTATTGGCTGATGAACTTTCAAAAATTCTAAATATACCTATTGGTATGAATGTTTTGAAGTGTAAACATAAATCTAAAAAGCAACATGAACTATCTGCGAATGAAAGATTTAAAAACATTAAGGGAAAATTTCGTTGCACCGTTCCACTGAACGGTAAAAGAGTTTTACTTGTTGATGATATTAAAACAACGGGTGCCACCCTTGATGAATGTGCAAAACAATTAAAGGCAAGTGGTGCAGATATTGTGTGTTGCATCACGGCACTAATTACTTACAAAGATAAAAAGAAAGAGAGCAAAAAGAATGGCAACAGAAATAGGAATTGATTTAGGAACCTCGAAAACGGTTATTTTTTCAAGTTCTAAAATTGTTTTTGAAATGCCCAACGCAGTAACTGTTGATGCAGATACTTGGGAACCTAAATATTTTGGTGATAAGGCAAAACAGACCATTGGCAGAACACCGGATAGTTTATTGTGTGTAAGTCCTATTGAACGCGGTGTTATTTCCGATTACGATATCGCAGAAGCTATGCTCAAAAATTATATGCACAATGCATTCGGAAACCGTTTAATGCGACCGCGCATTATGGCAACTCTGCCTTGCGGTCTTACTGAACTTCAACATCATTCACTAGCAAATGTTGTTGAAGCAGCCGGCGGAAGAAATATATCTGTAATAGAGGGCCCTTTGGCTATTGCTTTTGGTCTTGGAATAGATTTATCTACTCCGAAAGGAACTCTTATTGTTGATATTGGAGCAGGAACTACCGATATTGCGGTTATTTCAATGGGCGGTATTGCCGAATGTGATTCAATAAAGGTGGCTTCGCTTGATTTTGATAACCAAATAATCAGATATGTGAGAAAAGAATATAACATAGAGATTGGTCCACTTACCGCTGAATGGATAAAACTTAAAATAGGTACGGCGATTAAACGTGATGTTGAGATAGCTATTTTAGCAAAGGGAAGAAATGTATTTACAGGTTTACCCGAAAGTTTCGAAATTTCAAGCGGTGAAGTCTACGATGCTATAATTGATACTGTAAATATGATATGCAACGGTATAAGATTAGTGCTTAATAAAACAAATCCTGACCTTGTTGCAGATATAACAGAAGAAGGTTTATATCTTGCAGGTGGCGGTTCTCAGCTTTCAGGCCTTGCTGATAAAATTTCTGAATATCTCGGAATTAGGGTACATACATTGGAAAACCCGTCTTACAGTGTTGTAAAGGGTGCAGCAGCGGCTTTAAAGAAGAGAAATCTGCTTAAAAATGTTAATTATCAGCTTCGCTCAATAAAAGAACTTGAAATTAAGTAAAATTTTGGTAATTTTAACGCTTTAAATGATTAAAGTTTTGTGAAAAATCACAATTGACAAACGGGTGTATTTGGAGTAAAATATTTTTAGTTTTTTATGAGGAGGGCAGTTTTATGTATTTTGTAAGTTTTGAATTTTTTTACTTTATAAATACGGACTGTCTGTTCTTTGTTGAAACCTCTGTTTAACAATTTTACAGTCAGCCCGCAATTGTCGTACTTTTAAGTATGTAAATTGCGGGCTTTTAATTTAAAATTTATATTTGAAAGGAATTTTAATATGTTTTCTGAAAAAATGGTTGGTCTTGGTAAAAAGCGTTCTGTAATACGCGAAATTTTTGAGTACGGTAATAAAAGAAGAAGTGAAATCGGCGCTGAAAATGTTTTTGATTTCAGCCTTGGTAACCCGAGCATTCCCGCTCCCGATGTTGTGAATGAAACTATGTTGGAACTCATAAAAAACAAACCTTCAGTTGCTCTTCACGGTTATACATCAGCGCAAGGTGATGCAACTGTCAGAAAGGCTATATCCGATGATATTAACACTCGCTTTTCAGCAGGAGCAAAACCCGAACTA
>JAZTXU010000281.1:0-5303 GCA_045636565.1 Acutalibacteraceae bacterium | reverse complement strand
CAACTGCTTTGGAACTAACGGGCTTGAAACATGTCTGCCAAGCCAGTCAATACCCGGCTCGTGGAAATATTTATAGCAAGACATTACACCTGCCGTGGTGAACATCTGTGAAAACATACCATCTTCCGCCATCATATGACCTGTGAGCATACAGTTATGCTCGGTACACCAGTCATACATCTTCTTCATAAAGGTTTCTCTAAAAGCATCAGAAACCATATTATAAAAATCGGAGCGGAATGCTTCGTAACCCTCTAATTCATAATAAAGCTTAGGAAGTGCATTTATTAAATCGTAACCGTACATTTCCTTGAAAAGCCCTTCGAACACAATAGACCAAGGCGCGTGACCATGATTACCATATTGAGGCTCATCAGTGAAAAATCCTTTTAAGGAGCTGCCGAATCTTTCTCCAAAATGCTCATAATATTTATCGTGAGTGTTTTCCAAGAAGCAATCTATCGCTTTAGGATTAAAAGTATCAATATAATAAATATTTACTTCATAGTATATAACTATGCAACCCTCTGCCGCAGCATCCAAACGCACAGACACGCCGTTCTCTATCTTATAGAATGCAATCACATTTTGCGGTATTTCATTCAAATCGGTAATAACTTTGCAACGAATCCATTTCTGTTGATAATCAGGGCTTGTTTGAGGCACAATACCATCAGCAAAACCGCTCGGCCAACCGTTTTCATCGTAAGCCCAAGCATCCATATTAAGTTCATCTGCTTTATCCAAACAGGCTTTTACCATATCGAACCATTCTTCGCTCATATAGTCAGTTGAAAGACCGCCGCGGGCATGCATAAAAAAGCCTTCTATTCCGGCTTTGTGCATATTTTCAATCTGTTCGGTAAGTTCACAGCTTTCGAGCTTATCATTCCAGCTCCAAAACGGTTTTATGGGATTTTTGCTCATAATTACGCCTCCTAAAAACTTGGTAATTTAATTATAACATTCGGCATATGAAAGTCAATCAAAACATTTATTTTGAAATGTAATTTTTTTTAGAAAAAATTGTATTATTTTCTTTTAATTAACAATTTGTTATTATTTACGTGGTATGATATAATAGTTATATTATATAGAAAGGAAAATTCATCTTGTTAAAACTTCAAAATATTATAAAAAAATATAAAACAGGTGATACAACCGTTGAAGCTTTAAAGGGCGTAAGCCTTGAATTCAGAGAGAATGAATTTGTTTCAATTTTAGGTCAATCGGGTTGCGGAAAAACCACCTTACTAAATATCATCGGTGGTTTAGACCGTTATACTTCAGGCGATTTGTTTATAAACGGCAAATCCACTAAGCTTTACCGTGACAGGGATTGGGACAACTACCGCAACCACACCATCGGCTTTGTTTTCCAAACCTATAACCTTATTCCCCACCAAACTGTTCTGGCTAATGTTGAGTTAGCCCTCACTCTTTCGGGTGTTTCAAAACAAGAACGCAGAAAAAGAGCTGTTGCGGTGCTTGAAAAGGTTGGTCTTGGTGACCAAATTAACAAAAAGCCTAACCAAATGTCAGGCGGTCAGATGCAGCGAGTTGCTATTGCCCGTGCGCTTATAAATAATCCTGATATTCTCTTGGCAGATGAGCCTACCGGCGCGCTTGATAGTGAAACCTCTGTTCAGATAATGCAGCTCTTAAAGGAAATAGCACAAGATAAGCTTGTAATTATGGTAACACATAACCCCGAGATTGCTGAAGAATATTCCACAAGAATAATAAAGCTGTTTGACGGTAAGGTAATCGATGATTCAATGCCCTACACTTCAGAGGAGGTTAAGGAAGAAAAGAAGGAAATAACCAAAAAAGAGAAAAAGCCTTCAATGTCCTTCTTTACCGCACTTTCTCTTTCACTCAACAATTTGCTCACCAAAAAAACCCGAACACTTTTAACCTCATTTGCAGGTTCAATAGGAATTATCGGTATTGCGCTTATTCTCTCGCTTTCAAGCGGTGTTGAAGCATATATCACCCGTGTTGAGGAAGAAACCCTTTCGAGCTATCCAATAGTCATTGAAGAGGCAGGAATGGATATGACTGGTCTTGCCAACGACCTTATGAACAAAACCGAATCGGAATTTGACCCCAACGCCAAAAAGATTTATTCAAACAATATTATGACCGAAATGATGTCCACAATGATAAACGGCATCTCGGCAAACAACCTTGAATCCTTCAAAGAGTTTATCGATTCAAATGAGGAACTTAAGGAACACACCTCCGATATTGTGTATAACTACAGCACTCCGCTAAATATTTACACAATGGAAGGCAAGCAGATAAATCCCAACCAGATTTTCAACACTATTTACGCAAGTATGGGTATGGATGTTGACACTAACTCGGGTATGATGAACTCTTCACCTATGGTTAATACTGAAACCTGGAAACAGATGCTTGATAATGAAGAGCTTTTAGACGCTCAATACGATATACTCGCAGGAAAAATGCCCGAAAAATATAACGAGGTTGTTATTCTTGTTAATAAAAACAATCAAATAAGCGACTATGCTCTTTTCTCATTAGGGCTTAAAGACACAAACGAGCTTAAAGAAATGGTTGAAAAAGCAAAGAAGGGTGAAAAAATCGAAGCATCGGCACAAACATCATATAGCTTTGATGATATTTTAAATTTAAGATTCAAGCTTCTTTTAAACAGCGACTATTTCGAGAAGGGCGAAAATGGTTTATGGGTAGATAAAACCAAAGACAGTCTTTTTGTTCAAACAAAGCTCGCAACCGCGCAAGAAATCAAGGTTGTTGGTATTATCCGCCCAAGTGAGGATGCCGTAAACGAGCAAACAAGCGGTATGGTGTTCTACACCAAGGAGCTTATGGAAAAGCTTATAACCGACGTAAACAACAGTGAAATCGTAAAACAGCAAAAGAGCGACGAAACCATAAACGTTTTCACCGGTATGGCTTTTGAAAACAATTTCAAGAATATGGATTTTGCCGCACTCAAACAGTATATCGCAACCTTACCCCCTGCCGAACAGCAACAGTATAATGCTTACATTGAGCAGCTTGCCGCTCAGAATTTAAGCGAAGAAGAAATAACCAAAAAATTCGTTGCGGCAATAGAATCTCAAACTGACCTTACCTCGTATGATAAAAACCTCACCATCATGGGTGTTTCCGATTTAGCAAAACCGAAATCAATCCACATTTATCCTAAAGATTTCGAAGCGAAGGACAGTGTTGCAAATATCATAGCGAAGTATAATAACAATACTACCGAAGAAAACAAAATCACATACACCGATTATATCGGTCTTATGATGTCATCGGTTACCACCATTGTTAATGCTATCAGCTATATTCTTATCGCATTTGTAAGTATTTCACTTATCGTTTCTTCTATTATGATAGGCATTATAACCTATATCTCGGTTCTTGAAAGAACTAAGGAAATCGGTATTTTGCGTGCTATGGGTGCATCTAAGAAGGATATTTCACGCGTATTCAACGCCGAAACACTTATTGTGGGCTTCTCGGCAGGTGCGCTTGGTATTTTGGTAACCTTGTTAATGCTTATACCAATTAATATAATCATTAAATCGCTTACCGATATTGCAAATCTCGCACTTCTCCCCACAGGCGGTGCTATTATTCTTGTAATCATAAGTATGTTGCTCACATTTATAGCAGGTCTTATTCCATCAAGAATTGCCGCTAAAAAAGACCCCGTAACCTCACTCAGAACCGAGTAAAACCAAACTTAAAACCATATTAAAACACCCCGCGTATACGGCTGTATACGCGGGGTTAATTTTTGCGTTAAAATGATTAAAATTATATTTTGTGATTTTAAAATGTTACATCCGCAATGCAAGGCAGATGGTCTGAAAGAATATCCTTTTTAACCTCAAAAGACTCTACCTTTATATCCTTTGAAACAAAAATATAATCGATTGTTCTGTCAGGGTTAAATGAAGCAAATGTGAAATCGTTATTGTTCATTTCTTCAGCGGCGGAAACTAATCTGTCATAAATCGGAGTCAAGACATCACATCGTGGCAAAGAATTAAAATCTCCCATTAAAATTATCGGCAATTTTGTATTATCAATAATGTCACACAAGGCTTTAACTATTCTCTCCTGCTCCAAACCATTTAAACCAAAATGGGTAGCAAGAAGGAGTATTTCCCTTTCGCCTGCCTGAAGCTTTGCGCCTAAAATCACTCTATCTTCGTACCAATCGTTTTCGTTTGGTCTTTTTTCGTCCTCTGTGGGGGCTAAAACAGGTACCTCAAAGGATTCTAAAATAGGAAGTCGCGATAAAAGCGCATTACCTATAACCGTCCATCCCAAATCCTCGCCCACAGCTTGTGCAAAATACGGATGCTCGGTTATTTCCATTATTTTTTCTGCTTGCCTATCAAAATTTTCATTGGAGCTTCTCATATAAACTTCATTTAGTGATACAATATCAGCATCAAAGCTTTTGATAAACTCTGCCATTTTAGGTATATTTACGGGCGCATCATTGTTATGATTATCACTCATATCCTGACAGTGGCTTATATTATAAGTAGCAATTTTAAAATTCATATCTATTCCCTCATTAATAAATTTTTTGCATCTTTATAGGTAGCTTACCGTTAAACTCAAGCTTGCCCAATATACCCTTTGCCGCTGCTATTTGACATTCCGCCGAATCGGAATACATAGCAATAGCGGCATTTACTGTTGGGAAATTGGAATTTATAAGATAAGGTGAACCGAACGCCACAATTATTTCATTCTCTTTTGTAAGTGTTCCAGTCTGCCAAGAGGGATTAATCTGCATAAAACCAATAGGCTTATGCTGGCGGCAGAAGGTGCAGTAAATTACAAGGTCATACTTTGAAGCATCGCCATTGCATTCCCATTTATACAAATCAACTTTGGCGCCTTCGGTTTCAAGTTCTGCTTTAAATGTGTTTAAAGATTCAAACTCTTCCTCATATTCGGTAACCGCAATAACCGCAATATTCTTCTTATTATTGCAAGGAAGCAAGCCTTTGCGGTCTCTGATAAGTGTCATACCCAATTCCGCAGTTTTGCGACCGATATCGAACACACCGTCCATAACATCTGTCTTAAATTCCTTGCCGCCAAACAAACCGAGTTCGTATTTAAGGAGCAATATTCTCTCAACCGCATCGTTAAGTCTTGATTCAGGAATTTCGCCGTTTAATATTGCATTATAAAGTTCTTCGGGATATTCCTTTGAAGGCCACAACAATAAATCCACGCCTGCTTTGAAACATTCAAGCTCGCTTCTTTGCTGATTG
>JAZTXU010000280.1:0-2358 GCA_045636565.1 Acutalibacteraceae bacterium | reverse complement strand
GGCACACTTGGAAAAGAAGCTTATAATTTTGTGGATTTCCTTAAAAAATCAGGTCAGACCTATTGGCAGATTTTACCCATTGGCACCACAAGTTTTGGTGATTCGCCTTACCAATCATTTTCTGCTTATGCAGGTAATCCTTATTTCATAGATTTAGAATCTTTAATCGATCTTGGATTTTTAACAAAAGCAGAGGTTGAGGCATTTGAATGGGGTGAAGATAGCAGCAAGGTTGACTATGAAATTATGTATAAATCGCGTTACTGCGTGCTTCATTTAGCGTACGAAAAATTCAAAACCGCTCCCCCGTCTGACTATGGTAAATTCAAAACTGAAAACAACGAATGGCTCCATAATTACGCGCTTTTTTCCGCTTTGAAAGACTACCACAACGGTGCATCCTTTGATGTGTGGGAAGATGATTTGAAATTAAGAAAACCTGAAGCCATAACCCGTGCCGAAACCGAACTTGCTGACAATATTGAATTTTACAAAATGCTTCAATATTTCTTTAGCAAGCAATGGTTCAAATTAAAAGAATACGCCAACGAAAACGGCATTTACATAATTGGCGACATTCCGATTTATGTAGCAGCCGACAGTGCAGATGTATGGTCTGCTCCCGAGCAGTTTCAGTTAGATAAAAACCTTACACCAAAGGCTGTTGCAGGCTGTCCGCCTGATGCTTTCTGTGATGAAGGTCAGCTTTGGGGCAATCCTCTTTATGATTGGAATTACATGAAAAAAGACGGTTACAGTTGGTGGGTTAATCGAATTGCTTATTCGGTAAAGCTTTACGATGTGGTAAGAATTGACCATTTCAGAGCATTTTCGGCTTATTATAGCATCCCTTACGGTGATGAAACAGCGGTAAACGGCAAATGGGTGAAAGGTCCTAAAAAATCACTTTTTGAGGTGTTAAATCAAAAGCTGGGCAAGCTCAATATTATCGCCGAGGATTTAGGCACTATTGATGAGGATGTGCGCGCACTTCTTAAATTCACAAAATACCCAGGTATGAAGGTTTTGCAGTTTGCTTTCAGCCCAAAGAGTGAAAGCAGTTATCTCCCCCATAATATTACCGAAAAAGATTGTGTGGTTTACACAGGCACACACGATAACGATACCGCTATCGGATATATGAACGAAGCCTCGGAGGATGAGGTTGAATTTATGCGCGAGTATTTAAGAATCGGTGATAATGACAGTTTCAACTGGTCACTTATCAAAGCCGCAATGGCAACGAGTGCCGATACCGTAATCTTGCAGATGCAGGACTTTTTGGGACTTGATAATACTGCCCGAATTAATAAACCTTCAACCATTGGCACCAACTGGCAGTGGCGCATTACAGATGGCTGTACCAATGATTGGCTTGCAAAGATAATCTACGATTGCACCAAAACTTATTTCCGATTACCGCAAGAGGAAGAAAATTAATCACATTTTGTGTATTTTTTAAATATAATCCACAAAAAACACTATTTTGCCAACTTTTTTGTATAATCTTTAACAAATTTCCGTTTTTTTGAAAAAAACACTTTATTTTTGAGTTTTAATTTGTTATAATAGGTTGGATACCTTGATAAGTATGTCTTTATTCGGGTATAATTATGTTAATATTGGGTAAAACCATAAATTTTTTAGGAGGTTGATTCTAATGAGTCACAAGTTTGTTTACCTTTTCTCAGAAGGCGACGCAAGCATGCGTGAGCTTCTCGGCGGTAAGGGCGCTAACCTTGCAGAGATGACCAAAATCGGTCTTCCTGTTCCCCAGGGCTTCACCGTAACCACAGAGGCTTGCACACAGTATTACGAAGATGGCAGAAAGATTAACGATGATATCCAGGCACAGATCATGGAATACATCGATAAGATGGAAGGCATCACCGGCAAGAAGTTCGGCGATAAGGAAAATCCCCTTCTCGTTTCAGTTCGTTCAGGTGCTCGTGCATCTATGCCCGGTATGATGGATACCATCCTTAACCTCGGTCTTAACGAAGAAGTTGTTGAAACCATGGCTGCTCAGTCAGGCAACGCTCGTTGGGCTTATGACTGCTACAGAAGATTCATTCAGATGTATTCTGACGTAGTTATGGAAGTTGGTAAGAAGTATTTCGAAGAGCTCATCGACAAGATGAAAGAAGAAAAGGGAGTTACTTTGGACGTTGACCTCACAGCTGACGACCTCAAGGAACTCGCAAATCAGTTCAAGGCTGAATATAAGGCAAAGATCGGTCAGGACTTCCCCTCCGATCCCAAAGAGCAGCTTATCGGCGCTGTTAAGGCAGTATTCCGTAGCTGGGACAACCCCCGTGCTAACGTTTACCGCCGCGACAACGACATTCCTTACAGCTG
>JAZTXU010000279.1:0-2480 GCA_045636565.1 Acutalibacteraceae bacterium | reverse complement strand
AGATGGTGCTGCAACCCCGAATCGCAGAAGTTTGAAGTTCAAACTATGATGCAAAACGGAAAAGAAAAAATTATTGGTAGAGATATTACTGTTGGTGAAGTGTTAAAAACCGTAAAGCAGGATTTGCCTTACTATAGGCGTTCGGGTGGCGGTATGACACTTTCGGGCGGCGAAATGCTTTGTCAAAGTGATTTTGCTTATGCACTTCTTCGTGCGGCTAAGGAATCGGCTATTAATACTGCGGTGGAAACTACAGGCTTTGCTCCGTTTGAAAAGATAGAAAAGCTTTTGCCGTATATTGATACTGTGCTTATGGATATTAAGCATACCAATAGTGCAAAGCATAAGGAGTTTACCACTCAGCCTAATGAATTGATACTCGAAAATGCTGTTAAAATTGCTGAAAAGGCAAACAAGTTAATAATCCGTGTTCCCGTAATTCCTACCTTTAATGATACCGAAGAGGAAATTGCTTCCATAGCAAAATTTGCTTCTTCACTTAAAGGTGTTAATGAAATAAATCTTTTGCCTTACCACAGCTTTGGCAGAGATAAATATGAGGGACTCGGAAGAAAATACATGATGGGTGATTTACCTTCTCCCACAGATGAAAAAATGCAAAAATTGAAGGCGGTAGCCGAAAGCTACGGTCTTGTATGTAAGATTGGAGGTTAAGACTGTGAGTCAAGAATTATCTATGCAAGATAAACTGAGAATTGTTCAGGAATTAGTTCCCGGTAAGCAGATTACAATAGCTCATATCATTGCTAACCCTGATGACATTCTTTACAGAAAATTAGGTCTTGACCCTGCTATCGAATATTCTAAAACCGCAATCGGTATTGTTACTATGTCGCCCGCAGAAACTGCAATTATTGCAGGCGATATAGCTATTAAATCCTCAGGTGTGGAATTAGGCTTTGTTGACAGATTCAGCGGTACACTAATAGTTACGGGTACTATTTCCGATGTTGAGGCTTCCCTTAACGCATTGGTGGATTACTGCCGTGATGTATTAGGTTTTACCGTTTGCAATATCACTAAAACATAATGAAAAAGTTAATTTTAATGGGCAGAAGTGAAAGCGGTAAGACTACACTTACCCAAGCACTTCGCGGTGAGAAAATAAGCTACGATAAAACTCAATACATAAAGTTTGAAAATGAGCTTATCGATACCCCCGGTGAATATGCTCAGACTAATCATTTAGGCAGAGCCTTGGCTTTATATTCTTATGAAGCTGATATAGTAGGACTCCTAATAAGCGCTACCGAGCCGTACTCTTTGTTTCCGCCTTGTGTTACTTGCCTTGTAAACCGCGAGGTTATAGGTATTGTAACAAAAGCCGAAGAAGAGGGTGGAAATCCTGATAGGGCAGAGAATTGGTTAAGACTCAGCGGTTGTAAAAAGGTTTTCAGAATCGATTCGGTAACAGGCTACGGGGTAAACGAGCTGATTGAATACTTAAATCAGTAAAAAACCCAAAAAACTTTGCAAAAACAAAGAAAAAAGCAGAATTTTATGTTGACTTTTTTCTGTTTTTGCGGTAAAATGTAGTATGTAATCAAATTGTTACATAACAATTATTTAAAATAATTAAAGGATGGAGCGATGACAATGAATATTGATTCAAAAAATGTAGAGCAAATTGTCAAGCAGGTGCTTCAGGAAATGGGCGGCATGAGTGCTTCGGCACCTAAGGCAAATGGCGCAATTCCTGCAAAGAGCCGTGCGGCAATGCTTACTTCACTTGAACACTATGAAATCAAAGAATTCCCGATTCCTGAACTTGGCGATGATGATATTCTCGTTAAGGTTGAGGGTTGCGGAATCTGCGGTACTGATGCTCATGAGTTCAAGCGTGATCCGTTCGGTCTTATTCCCATAGTTCTCGGTCACGAGGGTACTGGTGAGATCGTTAAGATGGGTAAGAATGTTAAGAAAGATAGTGCAGGCAAGCCCCTTAATATCGGTGATAAGATTGTAACAAGCGTTATCTTCAGCGAGAACCCCGATATTACAATGTATGACCTTAATAAGCAGAATGTTGGCGGTGCAGACGTTTACGGTCTTCTTCCCGATGATGACATTCACTTAAACGGTTGGTTTGCTGATTATATGGTAGTTCGTGGCGGTTCTTCTGTGTTCAATGTTAGCGATTTAAGCCTTGAAGACAGAATCCTTATCGAGCCCTGTGCAGTTTTGATTCACGCTGTTGAGCGTGCAAAGACCACAGGTATTCTTCGTTTCAACAGCAGAGTTGCAGTTCAGGGTTGCGGACCTATCGGTCTTATCTGTATTGCAGTTCTTCGCACAATGGGTGTTGAAAACATTGTAGCTGTTGACGGTGAACAGAAGCGTCTTGACTTTGCTAAGGAAATGGGCGCAAATGCTACTGTAAACTTCAAAGATTACAAGGGCATTGAAGAACTTACTGCTGCAGTTGAGAAGGCATTTGGCGGTCACTTGGCTGACTTTGC
>JAZTXU010000278.1:0-1954 GCA_045636565.1 Acutalibacteraceae bacterium | reverse complement strand
TTCGCCAGTTTCCCAATACGGATTAATTCCTTATTTACAGCAGAATTTGATTTTAAGGTGAAGAAATTCTTTAAATGGCGCATGTGTTTCTTTAATATAATCAACGGTTTACCTTCGAACAAAAGACTTAAAGGCAGCTTTACTTCCACGTCTGTTTTTACGGATCTGAAAACAATCCATGTTTTTTTGTCTATTTCAATGACATTGTCTTCAGTCAAATTGATGAAGTCCGAATATCGGAGTCCTGTATAACAACAAAACAAGAAAGCTTCCAGTGTATGTTGAAGTGAAATATGTCGATTTACAAGCTGCATTTGTTCGAGTTTATTCACCTCTTCACTAGTTAGAAATGCATGTTTGAACTCCTTAGTCTTGATCCGGTATCTTTTAAATGCATAATCTTCGGGGTTTAGATACCCGTTATCGATAGACGAGTTGACGAATAGCCTCAAATGTTTCATGTGTTTGGCAACCGTGTTCATCTGTAAATTCTTGTTATATAGAAAACGCTCGAATTCAAAAACAAAACGGCTATTCACATCTTTAAATGTTGCATGTGGACGAAACATGGCTATTAATGAGCAGGTTGTCAAGCGATTTTTCCGAGTAGTTTCTTTTATGTTTGAGGCATTTACAAATTCCTGTATATACGCAACAAAGGAAGAGGATGACAGTGTGGTACATTTTTCTTTCAATAATTCGAGGCTTATTTCGTACCCGTTCTTCCATAACTCTAATTCTTTTACTTCCAAATTTAAGATAAACTCTTTTAGCATCATGTTGAGTTCACTTGCATGGGGATGCTCCTTGATTAGTTGTTTTCTTTTATCCCATTGGTGGGGTGAAAGGTAAATATGGGTAGAAAAATAAATTTTTTTACCCTCCAAATAGGCTTCAACTTGCAACAATGCTTTATTGAAGGCATTTAAATGTTTTTTTCGGTTGTAAACGGCTCGGTAAGTTATTTTTCTCATAGATATAAAATTTTAAGGCGGATTATATAATTCCAGTAAACTTCCTATAGACCCTATTATATAAGGTAAAAAAGAAACAAGAACTTTTAAACCTCCTGCTTGCGGGAATTTAAAAGTTCTCCTAATAAATGATGGTATAAAGATAAGTAATATTATATAATATAATAAGGTATAATATAAATAAGGTGAAATAATTTGCAGTTTTTATGCAACAACGGAGGGATGAAATAATGGAATGAAAATATTTGAATCGTATTTAACAGATAATTTCTATTTCAAAATTTATTCTGCTTACACTTTATTTGCTAAATGAGCTAAAATCGAATAATACAGAACGTATTTTTTATTACATTTTTTCATGCTTGTGCATTTTTTTTTAGGTTTTTTTTGTATTAATAGAAAATCATCGTACATTTGCATAACGTAATAGAGTGTAATACTATAGTTCTTCGGGAACTAGTGGCATTTTACTCTGTTACATAAGCTTAGTTTAGAATTCAATCTTTGTTGAATTATAGATTTTTTATAAACTCTTTAAATCAAAACTATGTTAAAACGACTAAAAACAGTCAGCATGATGCTGCTTCTCTTGTCTTCTACAGGAGCAGCTTACGCAGTTTCCGCTCCGGAAGCTGATGACGTGAAGGTTACACAACAGAGTGGCGCTTGTACAGGTGTTGTTAAGGACGCTGCAGGCGAACCAATTATTGGTGCAGCTGTTGTAGTGAAGGGCACAACCAATGGTGTTGTTACCGATTTCGACGGTAACTTCTCATTGAGCAACGTGAAGAAGGGTGACATCATCCAGATTTCTTTCGTTGGTTACCAAACAGTGGAAATGGCTTGGAACGGCCAAGCATTGAACATCACAATGCAAGATGACACTCAAGCATTGGACGAATTGGTGGTAGTAGGTTACGGTGTGATGCGTAAGTCAGACGTAACAGGTTCTATCTCTGTAGCTAAGGGTGAAGAATTGA
>JAZTXU010000277.1:0-3812 GCA_045636565.1 Acutalibacteraceae bacterium | reverse complement strand
TCAAGCTGTAAATCTCCTCAGCAGATGGCAGGCGCAGTTATTAAGACCTACTACGCTGAAAAAGCAGGTATTTCACCTTCGGATATCGTTTCTGTATCTGTTATGCCTTGTACTGCTAAGAAGTTCGAAATCGGCAGAGATGATCAGTCTGCTGCAGGTGTTCCTGATGTTGATATTGCTATCACCACACGTGAGCTTTCTCGTATGATTATGCGTGCAGGCTTAAACTTCACCGCTCTTCCTGATGAAGAGTTTGATAATCCGTTAGGTGAAGATACCGGTGCAGCTGTAATCTTCGGTGCTACCGGCGGTGTTATGGAAGCAGCTCTCAGAACCGCTAACGACTGGCTCACAGGCAAGGATAATACTGATATTGACTTTACCGCAGTTCGTGGCACTATGGGCTTAAAGCAGGCTACTGTTAACATTAACGGTAGTGATATCAAGGTTGCTGTAGCTTCAGGCGCAGGCGCTGCTAAGGTTGTTATGGACAGAATGAAGGCAGGCAACCCCGATGGTTGGACATTTGTTGAAATCATGGGATGCCCCGGCGGTTGTGTAAACGGCGGCGGTCAGCCTATTCAGCCTCAGTATGTTCGTGATACTGTTGACCTTAAGGCTGTTCGTGCAAAGGCTCTTTATGATCAGGATGCAGGTATGGCTCTTAGAAAGTCACACGAATCACCCGTTGTTAAGACTCTTTACAGCGAGTGGTATGATGGTTTCGGCGGTCATAAGGCTCACCATGATCTCCACACAAGCTATGTTGCTCGTGAGAAGTATGGTAAGTAATAATATTGATTTAATTTAATATTGAAAAATAGCTCCGTTACAGTTATAATTGTAACGGAGCATTTTTTATTTAGGAGAATTATTTTGAGCAAACGCGAATTAGAAAAACATATTGAAGTGCAAAGAAGCATTATAAAAAAATACCGAAAAACAATATGGCATAATTTTGTTGGAGCGGTTCAGGAATATGAATTGATAAAGCCTAATGATAAAATTGCGGTTTGTATTTCGGGCGGCAAGGATTCTGTGCTTATGGCGTGTTGCCTTAGACAACTGCAGATTCATAGCGAGGTTCCTTTTGAATTGGTTTATCTTGTAATGGATCCCGGTTATGCACCTGAAAACAGAGCTCTTATTGAACATAACGCAAAGCTTCTTGATTTAGATGTGAATATTTTTGATAGTGATATTTTTGAGGTTACAGATAGGGTAGGCGGTTCGCCTTGCTATCTCTGTGCTCGTATGAGACGTGGTTGCCTTTACAGTAAGGCTAAGGAGCTTGGTTGTAATAAAATAGCACTAGGCCACCATTTTAACGATGTTATTGAAACTGTAATTATGAGTATGACATACTCTTCAGAAATTAAAACCATGCTACCAAAGCTTCATAGCACCAATTTTGAGGGAATGGAGCTTATCCGTCCGCTTTATAAGGTTAAAGAAAAGGATATAATCGCGTGGGCAGAATATAATGGTCTTAAATTTTTGCAGTGTGCTTGTAAGATGACTGCTAAAAATGCCGATATTGAGCTTATGTCTAAGCGTAAGGAAATTAAGCAGTTGATTGCAGATATAAAGAAACAAAACCCAAATGCTGATGATAATATTTTCCGCTCGCTTCATAATGTTAATATGGCGACGATGCCCGGGTGGAGAGATTCAGACAGCGGCGAATTGCATACATTTTTAGAAAAATATTAAAATTAAGGATGGTTTATGAAAATAATATCACAAATTATTGGTTTAATAGCAGTTGCTATATTTCTTTTGAGTTATCAACAAAAAAAGAGAAAAAATATTATAATTTTAAATACTATTTCAAGATGTTTATACATTTTACAATACATATTGTTGGGTGCTTTTTCAGGCGCAGTGCTTGATATTCTTGGCGCCTTTTCTTCAGTAATAGCAGGCAAAAAGCATACAGAATTTATTAAAAAACATACAACAACCTTACTTATAATCGTAAATATCACTATAGTGATTTCTGGCGGAATTATTGCTTTGATTAACAGAAATCCGCTTGATTTGTTGCCTATTGTCGGTGTTTTACTTCACACAAGTGCTTTTTGGATTAATAACGAAAAAAATATTCGTCGAGTATCTTTGCTTGGCTCACCATTTTGGTTTGTTTATAATTTTTTGAGTGAGGCTTACGGCTCGGCAATAGGAGATGTTTTGTCAATGTTATCTATAGTTATTGCAATGATAAAATATAGGAACATTGGTAATGAAGCAGAAAAAAACAATTAATCTAATTTAAGTTTAGTTTCCCTTGCATAAAAGAAAATATATTGTTGCACGATTCCGGCATACGGAACTGCTTCTTTGGGTAATTCACCCTGGAAAAGAACCTCCATTGCGCGTTTTATCCAAACATCTTTTGGAAAAGCCTCAATATGCTTGTGCGAGAATAGAAGTGCACAGTCTGCAACCTTAGGGCCAACGCCTTTTATCTTCATTAATTCTTCACGTGCAGTGTCTACAGGAAGATTTTTAAGATTATATAAATCAATTTCACCGTTTGCAATCTTTTGCGCGGCGTCTAGTATGTATTTAGCTCTAAAACCTGAGCGTAAAACACTTAAATCATCAAGTGTTAAATTTGCGATTTTTTTAGGCTTAGGGAAGGTGAAATAACCGTCTTTTCCTTCGCCAAAATTCTCGCAAAGTCTTGATATAATGCCCTTTATACGCTTTATGTTATTGTTTTGCGAAATTATAAATGAGCAAAGGGTTTCCCAAGGCTCTTGGTTAAGAACTCTGATACCACAACCAAATCCAGAGGCCTTTTTTAAAATTTCATTACCGCTTATAGCGGTTATGATTTCGTTGTAATCGCGGTTTAAATCAAAATAATCGCACCAAATATTTTTAAAATCAGCTTCGGTGGTGTTGTAAAGTATTATAGTGCCATCGTTAAGCTTTTCGATTTCGATGTATTTATCGAAAGCTACACCGCACCATATACCATCAACTTTTTCTTCCCAACGAAAAGCCTGACCGCAGTCAAGTGTGTGAGGAAGGTCAAAGTTTTCAATATCTTTTATGTATATGTTATTATTTTTAAATTCGTAAGTAAACATTTTATCACCTGAAATTAGTATACAATTTTTCGGATAGAATGTAAATATAAATTTTTAGGAGAATAAATTATGAGAGATGATATTTGTACCATACCTGTCAGTGAGGTTTTCGAGGTTAATGACGGTTGTCCGATTTGCAGAATGAGGGACACTATTGAAGAACGAATTATCGAGTATATAATGGGTGACGCTATGATGGAGCCTGATGTTAGAATAGAAACTAACAAGGTAGGCTTTTGCGAATGGCATTATGACAAAATGATGTCACGCAGGGGCAGACTTCAGTTAGCGCTTATGCTCCAAACCCATGTTGATGAAATCAATAATAAGATTTTCAAAAAGA
Organism: Acutalibacteraceae bacterium; assembly: GCA_045636565.1. Classification (GTDB taxonomy): domain Bacteria; phylum Bacillota; class Clostridia; order Oscillospirales; family Acutalibacteraceae; genus UBA737. The sequence continues at coordinate 371 of JAZTXU010000277.1, read as the reverse complement.
GCCTTTTTACTTCATCCACCAAAAGAGGTGAGAAGGCAGCAACTGTTTCTGATACCTGCTTTATATGCGACAAAATTGAATATGGTCTTTCTCGTATGATAGATACTATTTATAGATGCTACGAAAACGAAAAGGATTTTCGCGAACTTTTCAATAATCAGGATATGTTCTGCCTGCCTCATTATGAGCGTTTAATTTTGGGTGCCGATAAGCATAAAATGAAAAGTTAACACGGTGAATTTGCTAAAAATTTAACCCGAATAACAGGGGATTACTCAAAGAAACTCCACGAACAGTTATCTGAATATGTAATGATTTATGATTACCGATCAAATAAAAAAGACTCGGATAATCTCGAGTCGCGCGATTCG
>JAZTXU010000276.1:0-2804 GCA_045636565.1 Acutalibacteraceae bacterium | reverse complement strand
ACTATGGTTGAAAGCCGTGGTATGCAGGATCTTATTCAGGACATAAGAATTCCTACCGAAACAGTAACTGAAATTAAAGAAGATAAAAAGCGTGAAGTAGAACGCAAAATTTTCCCAGGTTACGTTCTTATCAAAATGATTGTTACAGACGACAGTTGGTATGTTGTAAGAAACATCCGCGGTTGTACAGGATTTGTGGGTCCGGCTTCAAAACCCGTTCCCCTTACAGATGAAGAGGTTGCTGCCCTTGGCGTTGAGAAGCACAGCGTTGAAGTTGGTTACAGCGAAGGTGATAATGTTAAGATTATCAGCGGTCCTCTTGAAGGCTACTCAGGCAAGGTTAAAACGGTTGATACCGCTAATAATAATGTTTGTGTGGTTCTTTCAATGTTTGGCAGAGAAACTCCGGTTGAGTTAGAACTTGATCAGATTGCTTTGGCAGACGAATAAAATTTAATTAGTTAATATGCAGAAATGCTTATTGAGTCCTGACACAAGACTTTTGTGTCACGGTGGGAGGGACGGAATATGACCGTTCCGCAAAGTATCGTAAGATACTGTTACCACGAATTTTGGAGGTGCAAATAAATGGCTCAGAAAATTACAGGTTACATTAAGCTTCAGATCCCTGCAGGTAAGGCTACACCGGCACCACCGGTTGGTCCTGCTCTCGGTCAGCACGGCGTCAACATTATGGCGTTTACTAAGGAGTTTAACGAAAGAACAAAGAACGATGTAGGTCTTATCATTCCGGTTGTTATTACCGTTTATGCTGACCGTTCATTCAGCTTTGTTACTAAGACTCCACCCGCAGCTGTTCTTATTAAGAAGGCTTGCGGCATCGAGAGTGCTTCCGGCACACCTAACAAAACAAAGGTTGCAAAGATTACCAAAGAGCAGATAAAGAAGATTGCAGAAACAAAAATGCCCGACCTTAACGCAGCAAGTATTGAAGCAGCTATGAGTATGATAGCTGGTACAGCTCGCTCAATGGGCGTAGAAGTAGTCGATTAATTCTCTCTTGTGGGAGGAAAATTCCGATTTAACCACTTATTGGGAGGTAAACTAATGAAACACGGAAAAAAATATAATGAAAGCGCAAAGCTTATTGAAACAGGTAAGCTTTACGATGTAAACGAAGCAGTTGAAGTTGCTGTTAAAACAGCCACTGCTAAGTTTGATGAAACTGTTGAAATCCACGTTCGTTTGGGTGTTGACTCACGTCATGCTGACCAGCAGGTTAGAGGCGCTGTTGTTCTTCCTAACGGAACAGGTAAAAAAGTTAGAACCCTCGTTTTAACTAAGGGTGATAACGCAAAGGCAGCTGAGGAAGCAGGCTCTGATTATGTTGGTGCTGAAGAATTGGTTGCTAAAATCCAGAATGAAAACTGGTTAGACTTTGATGTTGTTATCGCAACACCTGATATGATGGGTATTGTTGGTCGTTTAGGTAAGGTTTTAGGTCCCCGTGGTCTTATGCCTACTCCTAAGGCTGGTACCGTTACTCCTGACGTTGCTCGTGCAGTTACCGAAGCTAAGGCTGGTAAGATTGAGTACCGTCTTGACAAGACAAACATCATTCACTGTCCTATCGGTAAGGTAAGCTTTGGCCCCGAAAAGCTTCAGCAGAACTTTGATGCTCTTATGGGTGCTATCATTAAGGCTAAGCCTGCTGCAACAAAGGGTCAGTACATTAAGTCTTGCGTAATCGCAACAACAATGGGTCCCGGCGTAAAGCTCAACGTAGCTAAGTTCGGTAACTAATAAAAAATTTATCCCACAGATTTTTCTGTGGGATTTTTTTTGCGTTATATATTTTTGAGTTCAGAACGATATTTAGCAGGGGACATTCCTGTGTGTGATTTAAAAATTTCATTAAAACTGCGTATGCTTTGAAAACCACTTTCTATAGCTATTTCTGTTATGCTTTTGTCGGTTTCGATTAGTAGCTGTGTGGCAGCTTCAAGTCGGTATAAATTAAGAAACTCTGAAAATGACATTGAAAAGATTTTATTGAATTTTTTAGAAAGATAATGGTAATTATAACCTAGCTTTTCCGCTATGTCGGAAAGGCTTATTTTATTTTTATAATTTTCGGAAATATAATCTATAATTGCTTGCATTTGTAAAAAGTTTTTACTGTCCTTCTTTGAAAGTGTAATCTGATTTAAGTATTCGTTGCAAACGGCATATAAGCAGGATTTAAGCATAAAAACAGGTGGTGATTCGTATTTAATTAAATTATATTTTAAAAATTCAAGGATCGAGTCCTCGCAAGTGAATTTAAGGCAATTTGCCGATTTGTCCTTTGTTAGTTTTTCAAAACTGTGAACAAAATCCCCCGAAAAAACGCCAACCCAATATTCGGTGTCCGCACTAGGCGTTAATGAATGAATTTCATTTGAAAGGAAAAGTGCGAATTCATTTTCATAAAGGGTTTCTCTTTTTTCATCTGCGGTGCAAAGCAGACTGCCTTTGCAAACATAAACAAGTTCAAAATTTTTATGAAAATGCGGTTCCCAAACGGCGTCATCATAAAACATTGAATTATAAGAGTAATTTCCAAGCGAATTGGTGGGTTGATGAAATAACATAAAACACCTCAATAGAACAAATTTCTGCTAATATAATACAATAAAACGCGAGAAAATGTCAACTATTTGTAATAAAATATAATTGGTGATGTAAATGAATAGCGCTTTCGTGTTTTCAATAGAAGAATTTTCTACTTTTGATGGTCCCGGAATCAGAACAACTGTGTTTTTAAAGGGTTGCCCTTTGAAATGCAGTTGGTGCCATAATCC
>JAZTXU010000275.1:0-9019 GCA_045636565.1 Acutalibacteraceae bacterium | reverse complement strand
CTTTGCGAACAGTTAGACCCGAGAGGTGTGCATTTTTCTTGTTTCCCGCCCGATAAGGATAGCGGTGAATATTTGATTAAAGAAATGGAAAGAGTTTGCAAGCAAAAGCGTGGTCAGTTTTAATTTTGATTCGGGGGTTAGATTATGAAAATTTTAATAGTAAGACATGCTGAACCTGATTACAGTATAGATTCACTCACCGAAAAGGGAAGGGTGGAAGCAGAACTTTTATCACAGAAGCTTACAAAATTGGATATTAAAGATTTTTATGTTTCTATCTTAGGCAGAGCTAAGGTTACTGCCGAATATACATTAAAGAAGCTTAATCGTACAGCAAATATATGCGAATGGTTAAAGGAATTTTCGCCTACTATTGACCGACCTGACAGATCAAATTCAATAGTGTGGGATTGGTTACCGGAGGATTGGACGAAAAATAAAGATTTCTTTAGCCACACAGATTGGGCAAATGCTGAAACCTTACAAAATGGTAAGGTGTTTGAGGAATACACACGAGTAACAACCGAATTTGACAAGGTTTTAGCTGAACATGGCTATGTCAGAAACGGACATATTTATAATGCGGTAGAGTCTAATGAAGATACAATAGTGTTTTTCTGTCATTTCGGTGTGGAATGTGTATTGCTTTCGCATTTACTCAATATTTCACCTATGGTGTTGTGGCACGGATTTTGCGCTCTGCCTTCTTCGGTTACAACCTTAGTTACTGAAGAAAGGCGAGAGGGTAAAGCTTATTTCAGAATGTTGGGATTTGGCGATATATCTCACCTAAATGCAGGTAACGAAGAGCCTTCGTTTGCGGCACGATTCTGCGAAACCTTTGCCAACACAGAGCAACGACATGATTAAAAAGCAAATTAAGAAGACTATGGAATTTTTGAATCCATAGTCTTCTTTTTCTAGTGTAATTTACCTTATGGTTTTTGTCGAATTTCAGTTGACATAATGTGTTGGGAAATGTATAATAAATATATATGCGGTAGAATATTACGAAAGGAATTCAATTAATGCTAAAATTGAAAAAATTACTTTCTGTTTTTATAACAGCAGTATTGATTGTTACGGGAACAGTAGGCGTTGTTCCGGTTCATTCATATGCAGAAGAAGCTAAAATTACCTATGCTTACATAGAAGGCTCTAATGTTAATGTTAGAGCTTTGCCGTCCAAAACAGCGAATGGTATAGCTCAAATTTCTTATTCTAGCGCCACTGTTTTGGGTTCTGTTAAAAATGCAGAGGGAACTTGGTATAACATCACTTACAATAGCGAAGGGAAACAAATAACGGGTTATATTTTATATAACAGCGAATATATTAGAATAGTTGAATATAGTCCTGATGCTAATTTTGATGAAAAGTTAAAGGCTTTTCCCGCGAGTTATCATCAAGCGCTTAAAGATTTACATGCGGCGTATCCGAACTGGGTGTTTGAGCCTGACCGTGTGAATCTTTCGTTTGCTGATGCGGTAGCACAGCAGTCGGTTAATATGCGTAAGCAGGTTCAGGTAACTTCCAGCACGGTTTCATGGCGTTCTATGGGACAGGGTTCTTTTAATTGGAGTACAAATAAATGGGCACAAGATAACGGCGGGTGGACAGGCGCTTCAAGAGAGGTTATTGCCTATTATATGGATCCTCGCAATTTTTTGACTTCCAGCGGAATATTTCAGTTTATGCAACAGTCATATTCTGAAGCAACTGCTGAAAGTGATGTTCGAAAAATAACAGCAGGCACTTTTATGGCAAATAAATACCCCGCAAAAGAAGATGACCCTTACGATGGCTCTTATGATAAGTTGTTGGTTGCAGCGGGCAAGGCTGCTAATATTGACCCGTGCGTACTTGCAGCGGCAATATTGCAGGAGCAAGGTTCAAAGGGCACAAGTTCACTTATATCGGGCACATATAAGGGTTATGAAGGCTATTATAATTTCTTTAATGTTGGTGCTTCGGGCGGAACCACTGCCGCAGTTATTGCGAACGGACTTAAAACCGCCAAGGAAAAGGGTTGGAATTCGGTTCCTGCGGCTATTATAGGCGGTGCGGAGTTCTATAAAAAAGGATATATTTACCGATATAATAATGCCACCCAAAATCAGGACACTTATTATTATCAGGATTTTAATGTTCATAATACCACCTCAAAGTGCAGTTGTACAAAAGGTGATACAACCAAGTGTAACTGTGATTTATGGCATCAATACGCTCAGGCAGTGCATGATGCAAACTCAAAAGGTTCAATTCTTAATAAGGCTTATCAGTCAAAAAGTGATTATACCTTGAAATTCAGAATTCCGGTATATTCAGATATGCCGGATAGTGCATCTAAGTTACCTGCAAAGAGCACCAATAAAAACAATTACTATTTTTCAAATATTTCTGTAAGCGGTCTTACCCCGTCATTTAATATGTTCTGTTACGATTACAGTCTTTATGTGACTAAAAACACAGTTGTAACCGTGTCTCCGGTTAAAGGAGCAACTTACGCCGGTGAAAATAGTTACAGTCTTAAAAAAGGTGATAATGTAATAACTTTAAAGGTGAAGTCGCAAACAGGATATATTACAGATTATGTGATAAGTGTACGAGCATCTATTGCCTGCAAACTTACCATAAACGTGGGAGAGGCAGATGATGATAAACCATCAACTCCTGATAATCCGTCATCATCCACACCATCATCAACACCGTCTTCTTCTAATCCAACCACATCGTCAAAACCAACAACATCAACACCGTCTAAACCTTCTTCAACACCTTCCAAAGTTAAACGGGGTGACACTAACGGGGATGGTAAAATCGCAATCCGCGACCTTGCAAATATAAGATTGCATCTTTTGGGTATTACCGTTCTTAAAGGTAATAATTTGACGGGCGCTGATACTAACGGGGACGGCAAGATTACAATTCGTGACCTTGCAAATGTAAGACTTCATTTGCTTGGAATTACACTTTTAAAATAAACGGAGGTAAATATTAATGAAACGAACAATTAAATCGTTATTGTCAATTTTAATTGTCAGCATTATGGTGTTTTCGCTTTGTGCAATTAATGTATCCGCAGCTTCGAATACAGTAATTTATTTCAGCAAAAATTCCATTCAGGTTGGAGAAAGTGTTACTGTGACCGTTACATATAATGCCGATGAGGCTATGTATGGTTTGGAAAGCGTTATTAATTATGATACAAGTATTTTGGAATATAAATCAGGGGCTGCAACCGATTCGGCAGGAGTGCTTAAAATAGTTGAATCACCTTCGGGCGAAAAGAAGGTTTCGTATAAGCTCACATTTACTGCTAAAAAAGCAGGAAGTTGTCCGATTTCGGTTTCGGATAGTTTTTTCAGCGGTCAGATCGATGATTTTAAGTTTACCGGCACAGCGGCTAATCTTACCGTTACCGATAAAACATTATCTGCTAATGCAAATTTAAGGTCACTTTATTTAAGCAGTGCAAGATTAACCCCTTCTTTTTCTCCAAATACCACAACTTATAATGTAAAGGTTAAAAATTCTGTTACCGAGTGTAAAATATCAGCTACCACTGCTGACCCCGGAGCTAAGGTTACTGTTGAAGGAAGTGCTACTTTAAAGGTTGGCGATAATACCCGAACAGTTGTTGTAACCGCACCAAGCGGAGCAGTAAAAAGATATACTGTAAATATCAACAGGGCCGCAACAAACGATGAAATCCCGGTTGAAACAGACCCGTTAGAAGTTAATGTTGAAGGCGCAAAAATGCTTATTGCAACTAATATTTCTTCGGCAAAGTTGTTCGAGGGTTTCACCGTTACTAAGGCAGAATTCAACGGAACCGATGTTGCAGTTGCGGTTGATAGTGAAGGTTTATATACACTTTATTATTTAAGATCACTAGATAACGACATATTAGTTCCTTATACTTACGATGAAAATAATGGAATTTTTGAAAAACTCAAATATATTTCTCAGGGCGAGAATTCATATATCTTTACAGATATACCTAACGATAAAACGATGCCCGAGCATTTTTATGCTACCAATGCTCAGATTGCAGGTATGAATGTTAAGTGTTATGCTTCAAGCGGCTCAAATATGGGTGATTTTTATTACATTTACTGTTACGCAAACGGTCAATACGGTTTTTACAGATACGATAGCCGCGAGAATGTAATACAGCGTTATCCTGAATTGGAGTTGACAGAATTAAATATTGATTCCAAAACGGAAAAGAAAGATTTTTCAGAACGCTTCAGTTCACTTACTAGCAATGCAAAGATTATCGTAATCGCAGGTGCATTCGTACTTCTTGCAGTTATAATTCTTGTTGTGATTTTAATTGTTAAAATGTTCAGAAGAAATAAATATGATGAATTTGATGAAGATGAGATTTCTGAAGACGATTTCGATGATGTAATGGTTGTAAATGCTAATTACGATAAAAAGGCAGTTAAAAAGTCAAAGAAAACAGATGATTAATAAAACTAAAAATCGGCAGAGGTAATCTCTGCCGATTTTTATTATCTTATAAACCCTTTTATATCATCTTTATTGAGTGTTCCCAAAAAGAAAAGCAGGCATAAATAAAGCGGAATTGCGAGTGTGCAGATGAGAGTTGTGTAAATTAGATTATTGGTTATGTTAAAAACTGTGATTAAATAGTTTGTAAGCACGGTAACTGAAAATGCAGAAAAAAGAGGAAAAATGAATTCTTCCAATATTTTGAATTTAATTTCGCTTATTTTCATAAGTCTTCCCACATTTAAAAAACAGGTGAGGAAATTTGAAAAATACATAATTCCAATAAAACCGGGAAGTCCGAAATTTGGTAGTAAAATGAGCACAAGAATTATTCTTATCACAGAATCGAAAATTGCGGTGCGAAAAGAAAAAATCTGTTGGTCCATTCCTTTTAAAATGCCGTCGGATATGCTATCTAAATACATAAACGGGATTATAGGTGATAATGCTTGCAATAAAAAACCAACATCATTTTCTTTGTATATTAAAACTCCTATTTTTCTTCCTGCTATAAAGAATATGGCAGAAAATATGAATGAGATTATTGCAGTTAGTTTTAATATGTTTTCGGTGGCATTTTTAACAACAAGTTTTCGTTTTTTGGCTATTGCTTCCGAAATTTCGGGGATAAGCAGAGTTGAAATTGAGTTTAGAAGGGCAGAGGGGAAGAAAATGATGGGTAGTGCCATACCTTTTATCATCCCAAATTGTGAAAGCGAACGGCTGCCGTTTAAAGAATGGCGTGCCAGATTTTTTGGCACTAAAATATTCTCGGCAGTGCGAAGCAGAGTGTTTAAATATCTGCCCGAGGTTATAGGCAAAGCGATATGCAGTATTTTCGAAACCGTTCTTCGAGGCAAGGGTGCGTTTTCGTTTTTGTCTGTTTTTTTCTTTTTATCAAATATGTAGCATAAGTACATTATAAAAAATCCGAATATCTCTGCTAAAATATCACCGCCTATTACCGCGGCACAACAAGCCGAAAGACCGTAATTTATAAAACGTTTCACAAGGAAAAGTATGAAAAGTATTCTTAAAATCTGCTCTAAAATCTGGGTTACTGCATTTGGAGTTACATTTCGGCGTGCTATAAAATAACCTCTTATGCAGGAGGTAAGTCCCATAAACGGGAGGGAAAGCGGCAAAAGTTTTAAAGCGGTTGCGGCACGCATATCTTCAAGCAGATATTTTGCAATAAAATCAGCGCCAAAGAAAACAATAAGAGCAGAAACTAATGCAATTATAAGAGTTAATTCTATTGAGCGCCTTAAAATTCTTGATGCACCTTTTTTGCTGCCAACCGCCAATTCTTCTGCAGTGAGTTTTGTAACGGCGGTTACGATTCCGCTTGAAGCAAAAGTGGAAGCCAAAATATAAACCGAAAAAATGAGTTGGTGAAGACCAATACCCTCGCTGCCTATAAGCGCTGCTAACCACACCTTGAATATAATCCCGATAAACCGCAATATTAATGAGGTTGCGGTAAGTATTACGGTGTTTTTTATAAATAAAGTCTTTTTCAAAGCAGCTTCCACCTTAGCGAGTAATATACATATAATAATATGTGTTACTTGCTCGCTTAATGAATAAGGATTTGCTTGTAAAATTATTACTTTTATGATATTATACCATTGTAAAGCGAGGTGGCAGTGTGAAGAAAAAATTATTTAAAGAGGAAAAAACGGGACCTTACGAGATATTTTTAGTCAAAAGTCTTTCATCGCTGCCGCACCTACACAAAGATATAGAAATTATATTGGTGATTGATGGTAAAGCGGTGGCTCACGCTGACCACGAAGAAATGCCGATTTCTTCGGGAGATTTGTTTATAAGTTTTCCGAATCAGGTTCATTATTATGAAGATTCTGCTATTGGGGAATACGGTTTGTATATATTTCCGGCGGATACCGTATTCGGCAAAAAGGATATTATGTTAGATAATATTCCCCAAAATGGTGTTATTCACTTAAAAAAAGACGATGAACTTTATAAGCTGTTTTTTGAATTGCTGAATGTTAAGCAAACCGAAAATAAAGATATTATAACGGTGGGGCTCATTAACCTTTGTTTCGGTAAAGTGCTTGACAAAGTGAAATTGAAACCAAGACTTAAAACGGAAAATTCTATACTTGAAAACATAATTAACTATTGCACGCTTAATTTTAATACAAATTTAAGTCTTGATGAATTAGCGGATTCAATGCATCTTAGTAAGTATTATGTTTCCTACCTATTTAACAATAAATTGAAAATCAGTTTTAATAATTATATCAATACTTTAAGGGTGAAGGCTGCTTGTGATTTAATGGTAGAAACCGATAAAAATATGGCAGATATTTCGCTTGAAACGGGTTTTGGGTCAATCCGTTCATTTAATAGAGCTTTCTCACAAATTATGAACATCACACCAACGGCTTACCGTAAATTAAAAAAAGTGAGCCAAACTTAAATTCAGATGATAAAATTTAAAGCGGAAGAAGTTTAGATTACTTCTTCCGCTTTTTCATTTAACTTCACTATTATCTATTGCATAGTCAAGAAGGATATTTATCAGTTCGTTTCTTGAACGGTTTGTTTGTTCTGCCAATTTATCTAGATTCGCAACGGTTTCGTCCTTAATTCTGATTGAAAAGGTTTTATATCCGTCTTCACCTTTAAGTGATTTTTTGTTTATGATGAGTTTTTCTTTCATAACTTTCACCTCACCAATATTATGCCTTGACAAATGTTATAAATATATGTTATAATTTATAACATAAAATTCAGGAGGTTAAAAAAATGAGAAAAATTTTAGTAGGAATATTGGTTTTAACAATGCTATGCGGTTTTGCGGGATGCGGTGGGGCAAGTGGTGAAAATGTGAAAATAACAAACACAACTGATAACACTGTTTATTTTAAACCTGTGTGCCCTGAATGTGGTCATATTGAATACTCTAATAGCATAAATCTTTGTGAAGGTGAAGATTACAGCACAAGAACAGGATGTAGTGAATGTTATACTTTTTACGATATTAGTATTGTAAGATAAAAGTTTGATAATTAAAAGCAAAACAACACCCTTTCCTAATATGGAAAAGGTGTTGTTTTGTTATTAGAAAGTTTAAAAATATTTACATAAATAGATTTAAATTAGAGAATACAAACTTGTTTTTCTCGTAATCTGCATTTCAAATTTTAGTTTGTCGGTCGGGTTAATTGTATCGTCAGTAAGCCTTCCCCAGCGGGGAAGGTGGCACGAGGAACGAGTGACGGATGAGGAGATAACCATTTAATCTATGTGAATTTTTTCTCCTTATCCACCAACATTCGTTGGTCGACAGACCCGTCCCCCTTTGTCGCTTTGCGACATTTCCCCCACACAGTGGGGGGAATCTTCCCCTTCTCCGCTGGAGAAGGCGGATTTTAAAGCAATTTACTCACCGTTAAATTTATATTTATTTATCAAACGATATATATAAAAGCGGAAAGAGGTTTATTACAAACTTCTTTCCGCTTTTATAACTAAATTTATAGTTTTATGCGTTTTGACTTTTTAAATTGTTTATCCCAAAGCTACCATACTGAATACGAGTGCGAACAATGCAACGGTTTCGCAAAGACCAACAACGGTAATGTACTGTGAGAAGCCCTTGCCGGTTTCTGCCAAAGCATCTGCACCTGCGGCACCGGCTTTTCCTTGATAAACGGCAGAGAATGCCATTGCAAGACCCGATGCAATACCAAGACCGAAGAGGAATGCAGGGTCTGCGGTGGAGGACTTCATCTGTTGCATAAGAAGGAAGCCGTAAATAGTCTGTGTAAGGGGGGCACCTGCGAAAACGGTGAGGATAAAGGGTGCTGCTTTATTGTTCATATAGCACTTTTTCCAAGATCCGATTGAAGCCTGACCTGCAATACCGATACCGATTGCTGATCCGATTGCGGCAATACCCATTGCCAATGCTGTTCCTAATGTTCCTAAATTCATAATAATTCTCCTTTAATCATTTTTTTCTGTAAATGGTTTAAATTTGTGTCCGCTCCAAGACATATCTAAATGTGACGAAAATTCCAATGTGTTAAGTCTTATTCCGTGAACTATAACCGACAGAACATTCAATATCATATTAAGTCCATGACCAAACACCAAAAGAATAATAGCCAGAATCATAAATGCGAAGTTTCCAAGCAGCGGCCCTGCTAATTCGTTTACTGTTGCGGAGATTGCTGCACCCGCAAGGCCTACCGCCCAGAGTCGTATATACGAAACAATATCCGAAAATACGTTAACAACGCCAAGCAGAACAGATACTATATTAGTAAGGCTTGAAAGTATTGATTTTACGATACTTCCATCATAATTTGAGAATATAAAACTTGAAACAAAGCCTATTCCTATCAACGCAATAGAAACTGTTCCTATCGGAATACCGCTTATCACAAGCGAGAAGCTGAATACCTGCGGGTTTACTACAAGGCTTAACACCAAATAATAAATACCTATAAGCTGAAGTATT
>JAZTXU010000274.1:0-6595 GCA_045636565.1 Acutalibacteraceae bacterium | reverse complement strand
CATAAACCGTTTTATAAGTTCGCTTGTTTTATATTTTCTTTCATCTTTTTTCAAATTCATCACCAAAATAATTATATAGCCTTAATTTAACAAAATCAAGAAAAACAAAATGCGCCAAGAGTGAAACCCTGCGGCGCATTTAAACTTATTTAAGCTTTTTTATTTCTTCAATATAATACTGCACTAATTCAAATTTGGTTCCGGGCATTAAACGATGGTCGGGACAAGGGATAAATCCGCCAAGTGCTGCCAGTCTCTTCATTCTTTCAAGTTCCTTGTCAACCGCCGCTTTGTCAATTCTCAGTGCAGTTTTATCCATACCGCCAACGCCGAGCATACCCTTACCAAACTTATTTCGAGCCGCTTCAAATTGGTCACCCCAAACGCCAACCTCTATCGGGAACATAGTATTTACACCATTTTCAAACCAAACAGGCAACAGCTTTTCTGTAACACCGTCACAATCAAGGCTTATAATATCAATTCCGTATTTATGGCATAGGTCGTTACGCCTTTTATAGTGTTTAGCGCAAAGTTCTTCAAACATATCAGGTGAAAGCAAAGGGCCGTTTTTGAAACAAATATCCTCCCAATAGTGAGCAAAATCAAATTTTGCACCCGTTTCGAGTATAGCTTCAGCGCATTTATACTGCATTTCGGCAAAGGTATCAATGATATCGGCAAATAGCTCCTCATCATTATCAAACATAAGATAACTCATACCCAATACCGAGGTCATATCTCTTATAGAACCCAAAACACTGCCAAGATGCAGCGCAATAGGAACATCGTAATCTCTTGTTTCGTTAAAGGTGCTATAATAATCAAAATCTATTCTGTCGGGACTGTAAAGCATCTTTGGTTTATAAAGAGTTTCAAATGCCTCGCGGTCTTTAAGAAGATAATCATCTTCAGAAGGAATCGACTGAATACCGGGTTTTATTCTTTCTATTAAGCCAACAGAATTTTGAACCCTCTGTGAACCGTCGGGAAGCTCCTCTAACACCTTATACTCAAATAACGGCGAAAGACTATTATTACAGCCCGCCAAGGTATTCCAATTGAAATCCCAACCGAGTATTTTATCAAGCTCACGGTCGGCCGAATTTCCGTCACCCCAATTTTCAGCTAATCTAAGCGGTATATGTCCCTGTTCAGCCCATTCGTATAACAGCTCATTCCAATATCCGAAATGTACTGCAGGAAAACGGTCAACCGCCTTAAAATGAAGTATATTCATTGCGCGCTCTCGGTTAGTCATTGTAAACCTCCAAAAAGTTTTTTAATCATTATAACACTTTTTTTGCAGAAAATAAATATGTTTTTGTGCTTTCGTTTCGAAAATAAATATGGTTTTGTACCTTTGTTTTTTCATTTATTAAAAATAGTTTGATTTTTTGCGATAATGGGTTATACTTATAATGATTGATAACAGAAAGGATGTATGATTTATGTCTATACTTAAGGTTACCAAAGATAATTTAGAAGAAATAAAAAACAGCGAAAAAACTGTTTTGCTTGATTTTTATGCTGATTGGTGTGGCCCTTGCCGTATGGTTTCCCCATTTGTTGAGGAAATTGCAAACGAAAATCCCGAAATTCTTGTTGGCAAAATAAATGTTGATGAGGAACCCGAGTTAGCAGCCGCTTTCGGTGTGTCAAGCATCCCCTTGCTTGTGGTTATGAAAAACGGCGAAATTGTTAATAAGTCTGTTGGAGCTAAACCTAAAAATCAGATTCTTGCTATGCTGGAGTAAAAAATGGAACATATTTACGATACTGTAATTTTAGGCGGTGGCCCTGCGGGATATTCCGCGGCACTTTACACCTCACGTGCCGAGCTTGATACCCTTGTTATAGAAAAGTTATCAGCAGGCGGTCAAATGGCACTCACAGATATAATTGATAATTACCCAGGCTTTGAAGAAGGTATAGACGGATTTTCATTAGGCTTTAAAATGCAAGCCTCTGCCGAGCGGTTTGGCGCAAAAACCGAATACGCAGAGGTTTTAAGTGTGGATTTTTCTGAAAAGATTAAAAAGATTGAAACCACAAACGGTGATTTTTTTGCAAAAACCGTAATCATCGCAACAGGAGCCAATCCACGCGAGCTCGGAATAGAAAACGAACAAGCGCTTATAGGCAGCGGAGTTCACTATTGCGCCCATTGTGACGGCAGATTTTATAAGGATAAAACCGTAATCGTTGTGGGTGGTGGTAATTCTGCGGCGGCAGATGCGCTTTATTTATCGCGAATTGCGAAAAAGGTTTATTTAGTTCACAGAAGGGATACATTACGCGCCACTAAAATATACCACAAGCCTTTGCTTGAATCCGAAAACGTTGAATTTTTATGGAACAGCAAGGTTACGGAATTTATTACTGATGACCGCGTAAAGGGTGTAAAAATTGTAAATACCGAAAACGCAAAAGAATCAGTTATAGATTGCGACGGCGTATTTATAAGCATCGGCAGAAAACCCGCAACCGAAATTTTAAGGGGTAAAATAGACTTAAACGAAAACGGGTATATCATAGCTAAAGAAGACACTAAAACTAATATTGACGGTGTTTTTGCCGCAGGTGATGTTCGCACAAAGCAGGTGCGTCAGGTAATAACTGCCGCGGCAGACGGAGCTATCGCCGCCATTAGTGCAGAAGAATATCTGTCGCGTGTAGACTTTGCCAATTAGTAGAGGTTTGATATTCGCTAAATCCCTACCACGATGGCTAGTTTAAGGTAAAAGGTAATAGTGAAGAGTTAAGAAGTTCGGTGTTTGCTTCGCAAACACTTATATATTGTGCCGCTTTTGCGGCACACATTACTTATTCACTATTACTTTTTACTTATTACTTCAATTATAGTTTGTCTGCGACAAACTATAATTCACCTTAACAAAATAACGGCAGAATGGTCATTTTCCATTCTGCCGTTATGTTATTTCTATTATTATTTTCTGTTTATACCTCAAAATCCAAGCAAAGGCGGGATTCTGTAAAGGGGCGAACAAAGGTATTTGCCGCATAAACATGATCGGGGTGAATAGCGTAATTCTTTAAAGCGTCTTCGTTTTCAAGCACTGAATATAACATTACATCTGCGTTTGAACTTTCGAGCTTTTCTATTTGAATATTCATCTCTATTAGACCCGGTACTTTACCTACAAGCGCTTCAAGATTCTCTTTCATTGCGCTTTTAACCTCCAAGGTATTATGTTCTTCCTTTAATTTCCAAAGAATAATGTGTTTTACCATAATTTTATCTCCTTTATTTGAATGTTATTTCACAACCAAGCTCCTGCTGAATGGCGGTAAGCCCTTCGGCCACAAGATTTTTGGTTCTTTCATAAGATTTTTGAGATTTTGTAAGGGTGCTACCGCTAAAGCCATACTGCGAACCCGCATCAGCGCTTTCAAGCGGATAAATCGTGTAATAATATCCCTTACCGTTCTCTTTATACTTATTAACCCAAGTCGGTATTATGTCAACCTTTTCAAGTGTTACATCATCGCCATATTTACGAAGTGTGTAGGTGAAGAACAAACCGTCCTCTGTGTGTCCAGAGGGGCAACTGTCCATAAGCTCCTGACGCTGATTAGAGATAGCATTTCCCGTTGAATAGAGACAAACTGTTGTGTTCTGACCATCTTCGGAATGAATAAGTTCCACAGGTTGTACTACATGGGGATGACTGCCTATAATGATATTAACTCCAAGGTTTGAAAGCTTTTGAGCTATGCTCTTCTGCCAAGTATTTTGCGAAAGCTGATATTCATTACCCCAATGCATATAAAACACGATAAACTCCGCTCCGCTTTGCTTCATAGCATTTATTGTGGCTTCGGCTTCGGTATAAAATTTATCAATATTATCATAGTTGAAGGTTGAAACAAGATTGTTCGCTTCTTCTGCAATAATGCTGCCGTTCAAATACTTTCTGCCCGATTGACTTCCGCTTGTTTCATAACCGTAATTCGCCATACCAATTTTAATTCCGTTTACATCCTTAACTGTGTAAAGCGGAGTTGTTTCGTCCTCGCGGGTGCCGATAAATTCAATGCCCTTTTCCTTTAAAATCCGAGCGGTACGCTTAAGGCCGAAAAGACCCGTATCATAACTATGATTATTTGAGGTAATAAGGAAATTAAGACCCGAAGACTTAATTGCATCTGCCAGAGTATCAGGTGTGTTAAAAGCAGGATAACCACTGAAAGCACCTGACTCCGTGCCACCGAAAGTAACCTCAAGATTTGCAACCGACAGATCTACATTTTTAAAATATTTCGATGACTCTTTAAAATAACAGCTGAAATCATAGCTTCCGTCAGGCTGTTTAGCCCCGTCAACCTGAGTTGAGTGCACCATTATATCGCCGGTGCTAAGTACTGTTGCAAAAGTTTCCTTAGGCTCGTTTTTTTCTGTTTGTGTTCCGCTTTGTCCCGAACCCGAGTATTGGCTTTGGTTATCATTTGTCGATTTTTTATCACCGCCAAAAACCGCATTTACAATAAAAATACCAAGGGCTATGGTGCATATAAGCGCCAAACTGCAAACGGTTAAAAATATTCTTCTGCGAATAATGGCCTTACGCCTTTTAGTCATAGGTTTTGACATAATTAAAAATCCTTTTCTTTTAATTTATTCATAATTTTATTTTCTTTAACAGTAAACCGGATACTGCATACAAATAAGAATACTGCTCCTCCAACAATTACAATACCAAGCCAAAAGTAACGCACAGCATCTTCTTTCATACATTTCTGAGCATAATCGATATCTAAAATAACATCAGAACCAGTTTTCAATTCAATCATACAATCGTGTTTAGGATTAATTGCAACCGTTATGTTATCACCTTTTTTTAATTTATCCAATTTCGCGGCAATTTTATGAACACCACATGAAGTATGTAAATCGTAACTGCTTTTATCTTTTAAATATAAAGTTAAAAATTCGTCTATTTCATTGTATTCACAATAATCAAACTCACCATTATATATTTTGGCATCGTTTATGGAAATCGGCTTATACATATATGGCATTGAGATAAGATAACCCGCAACTATTAAAACTATTATCACTCCAACGAGCATTAATATTGATTTATATACACCGATATTCGTTTTATAAATATCTAAAGAATCAATATCTACCTTTCGGTATTTTTTATCTTTTTGAGGTATAAACAACCTAGATTTTTTCTCAAACCGCCAAGCCATTATTTTTTCTTTTACGGTACTGCCCAAAAATATGAGTTCTTCGTTATATTCGGAATCTTCGCCGACAGGCACAAAAATGAAGCCTTTGTCTTTAAAAACAATGATATATCCGTCATAAATAAGCGTAAATCGACTTATTTCTTTAAACGAATATTTAAATTCTTGTTCAATGCCAAACAATTTGTAACTGATAACGATCCCTTCATCAACATCGAAACAAAAACTTTCCGGATATCCATCAGACAAAAGTGATTTCAACTGTTTTCCATCGGTAACACTTTTTAGTTCACCAATACGATCTAAATATTTTTGATTAACTTTTACATCTAACATTTTAATACCTTTTAATAAAGTATTTCATTAAGTATATCACAATCAAAACGAAATGACAATATTTTAATAATTGACAAATTCAAAAAATCAAAATAAAATAATCTCAAGAGGTGATTTTTTGAAACTTAAACCTTTAGCATTAAAATGGATTTTCTGTATGGCTCCCGCAATCCTTGCGGTGGCTATGTACTTTATATTACCGTTTTTTCCACATTTTACCGAATATGTTTTCTCCCGCGGTCTTTTCAGAATAATAGGCTTCCCCTTACAATGGATAATGTCAATTTTGCCTTTTTCTATTACAGAAATTATAGTTTTATTGGCTTTGCCCACAATAATAACCCTTGCCGCGATTTGGATTATTCGAATCGTAAAAAGAAAAGAAAAACTCAAAATATTTGAAAAAGGAATGCGCTTTACCGCGTGGTGTCTTAGCCTTGCACTTCTCATTTATATGATTATGCACGGAGCAAATTATTACAGATTACCCGCAGGAGAACTATTAAATTTGCCCAACCGCGAATATACCGCAGAAGACCTTTACATTGTCACCTGCGATATTGCGGATAAAGCCTCCAAAGCTCGCGAAAAACTGAATGAAGATAAAAACGGGTGCGCCGTACTCTCGGTTTCAAAGGGTGAGCTTTTAAAGCAAACCGATAACTGTTACGATAATTTACAAAAAGAATATCCGTTTCTAAAATCTGCGGTTTGGCGTGTAAAATCAGTAACGCTTTCACACTATTGGTCTTACACGGGTACAACGGGAGTTTACTGTCCTTGGACATCGGAAGCTAATGCAAATACCGATGTACCCTCATTCAATATACCGCATACCGCCGCACACGAAATGGCACACACAATGGGTATTGCAAAAGAAGATGAATGTAATTTTATAGCTTGGCTTGCCTGTGCAAAAAGCGATATTGCCGATTATGAATATTCAGGATATTTATCTGCTTATATTTACTGTTCAAATGCTCTTTATGTTGCTGACAGAGAACTTTGGCAAAAAGCAATTTCCCATTGCAGTGACGGAGTT
>JAZTXU010000273.1:0-3919 GCA_045636565.1 Acutalibacteraceae bacterium | reverse complement strand
ATTTCTCCCTCTATGGATATTCTCATTTCAAGCAACCTTGAAAGAATGTTGTTTGAGCTTAGCGGTAATAACGATAAGGAAGTAGCTGAACTTCAGGCTTCACTTTCACAGAACGGTGAATTTACTGTAAGTGACAGTATTAAAACCGCAATGGGTGAACTTTTCTGGGGCGGTTGCTGTGATGATGAGAGCACTCTTGCTACCATTAACAAATACTTCAGCGAATATGGTTATCTTTGTGATACCCACACCGCAGTTGCTATGAATGTTTATGAGCAATATGTGAATACTACTAAAGATGACAGACCCACAGTTATCGCTTCCACCGCTTCACCTTATAAGTTTGTTAAGGATGTGCTTTCAGCGGTTAGCGACAAAAAGGGTGACAGCGAGTTTGACAATGTGAGAATTCTCTGCGAAGAAACCAAAACAGAAATCCCTGCACCTATTAAAGCACTCGAAAATGCCGAAGTTCGCTTTAAGGAAATTTGCGAAAAAGATGATATGTTGTCCGCTGTTTATTCAGCTCTTGGAATTTAATAGATAAAAAGATGGGGCTTTAACAGCCCCATCAATTTTACTGTTACCTTACTTTGCCTTGAAGGTATCGCAGCAGGTATCCTTTGCGCTGGAAGCGGCACCGTTACCAACCTGGATTCTGCCGGCTGTACAAACATCTGCTGAATCGTGATAAACACAATTCTTTACATTACAAACTACACAAGCTTCTGTTTTACATGAACTGTTCATAAAATCTAACCCTTTCTGACCTGAATTTCAAATCGGTCGTTATTTATTGTTTGCTTTTTTAAAAAAAATATTCAAAAAGGAGGAATAACAGTTGAGTATCTATGCAATTTCCGATTTGCATTTGTCTTTTGGAACAAATAAGCCTATGAACATTTTCAAAGGTTGGGATAATCACATTGAACGTCTTACCGCAAACTGGAATCGACTTGTAAATCCTTCCGACACGGTTATTCTTCCGGGCGATTTTTCGTGGGCGCTTAAAATGGAAGAATCTCTCAATGATTTCAAATTTTTAGAAAGTCTTCCCGGTAAAAAATTGCTACTTAAAGGTAACCACGATTTATGGTGGTCTACCGCTAAAAAACTTCGCGAGTTTTGGGATAAAAATGATATAAAAAGCGTGGATATTGTTTTTAATAACTGCGCCGAGGTTGAGGGCTATGCAATAGCCGGCACACGCGGTTGGTTTTATGACGATACCGGAAGTAAAAAAGTGCTCCTTCGTGAAGCAGGCAGACTTGACACTTCACTTTCAGAGGCAAAAAAAACAGGCCTTCCCATTATCACATTTTTACACTATCCGCCTGTGTATTCAGATGCAGTTTGCAACGAAATTTTGGATGTGCTGAAAAGGCATAATATCACCACAGTTTATTACGGACACATTCATGGCTCAGGCGCATATCACATCGTTAAAGAATATGAAGGCATAAATTTTCAACTAATATCTTGTGATTCCATCGAATTTACACCATATTTTATTGCATAATATATTAAAATGTGCCAAATTTAAAAAATATTTAAAAAATTGCTGGAAAAATCAAGCATATTATGTTATAATATCGTGGATTATATTGGACTTGAAATAAAGTCTATGCGGAGGTAAATGGAAAAATGAGTTTAAAAGAAACAAAAAAGATATCTGCTAACAGATATGAACTTGAAATTTTAATTGATGGCGAAAAGTTCCGTCAAGCTATTAAGGATGCTTATAAGCAGAATGCTGATAAAATAAACATCCCCGGCTTCAGAAAGGGCAAGGCTCCCTATTCTTTCGTAGAGAAATACTATGGCGCAGAGGTTTTCTTTGAAGATGCTCTTAACCTTATCTACGGTGAAGTTGTTGATGAAGCTATCACAGAATCAGGTCTTAAAGTTATTAACGACAAGATGGATTTTGATATGGTTTCTATCTCTAAGGAAGACGGTGTTGACTTTAAGGTTTCTGTTACCACATATCCTGAAATCGAAGTTGGCGAATATAAGGGCTTAAAGGCTGAAAAACTTATAGCTAAGGTTGAAGACAGCGAGGTTGACGCTCAGGTAAACGCTATGGCTGACCGTAACGCTCGTATGATCGAAGTTGAAGACAGAGCAGCTGAGCTCGGCGATACCGCAGTAATCGACTTTGAAGGCTTTAAAGACGGTGTTGCATTCGAAGGCGGCAAGGCAGAAGGTCACTCATTAGAGTTAGGTTCAGGCAGCTTTATCCCCGGCTTTGAAGAGCAGATTGTAGGTCACAATATTGACGAAGAATTCGATATCACCGTAACCTTCCCCGAAGAATACGGCGCAGAAGACCTTGCAGGCAAGGAAGCTGTATTTAAGATTAAGCTCCATGCATTAAAGGTTCGCGAACTCCCCGCTATTGATGATGAATTTGCTAAGGATGTTAGCGAGTTTGACACTCTTGACGAATTAAAGGCTGACCTTAAGGCTAAGGCTTTAGAGCGTAAGCAGAAGGCTGCTGATGAAGAGGTTGAAAACGAACTCGTTCAGCAGATTGTTGATAGCATTAAGGGTGAAATCCCCGAGGCTATGTTCGAAAACCGCTTGAATCAGAGCGTTGAAGAGTTTGCATATCGTTTACAGTCTCAGGGTCTTGACCTTGAAACCTACCTCAAGTATACAAATTCAAGCATTGAAGATTTCAAGCAGAGTTTCCGTCCTCAGGCTGAAAGCCAGGTTAAGTTCCGCTTGGCACTTGAGAAGATTGTTGAGCTTGAAAACATCGTAGCTTCCGAAGAAGATATCAACGAGCAGTTTGAAAAGATGGCTAAGGATTACGGCATGGAAGTTGATAAGATTAAGGCTGCTGTTCCCGCTGAAGAAATCGCTAAGGATTTAGCAGTTGGTAAGGCTATTGACTTTATTAAGGAAAATGCAGTAATCACAGAGGTTGAAGCTAAGACTGAAAAAGCTCCCGCAAAGAAGCCTGCAGCTAAGAAGACTACAACCGCTAAGAAAACAACAACAAAGAAGACTACTGCCAAGAAAACCGCAGAAGAAAAAACCGAAGATGCTGAATAATTGATTACAAATTTTTGTTTTGGTTAATACTTTTAAAAGTATTTAACCTCAAAGCGTTATTTCGGCAATATAAAGCTAAAATTGCCGACAGATTAGTTTGTCGGCAATTTTTAAATCTTATGAAACGGAGTTTTTTATTATGAGTATGGATATGACACTTGTTCCCTATGTTATAGAGCAAACAGGCAGAGGAGAACGTTCTTACGATATTTTCTCCCGCTTACTTAACGACCGTATCATTATGCTTAACGATCAGGTTGATAACGCAAGTGCTAGCGTAATTATAGCTCAGATGCTTTACCTTGAGGGTCAGGACCCTGAAAAGGATATCAATTTTTATATTAACAGCCCCGGCGGTTCTGTGAGCGCAGGCTTGGCTATTTATGATACTATGCAGTACATCAAGTGTGATGTCAGCACCATTTGTATGGGTATGGCCGCAAGTATGGGCGCATTCTTACTTTCTTCAGGTGCCAAGGGCAAGCGTTTTGCTCTTCCCAACAGTGAAATTATGATTCATCAGCCCTTGGGTCAGGCTCAAGGTCAGGCAACCGATATTCTTATCCACGCAAACCACATTGAAAAGACCAGAGCCAACCTTAATAAAATCTTGGCAGAGAATACCGGCAAACCACTTGAGGATATCATTCGCGACACTGAAAGAGACAACTTTATGTCTGCCGCAGAAGCTGCAGAGTACGGCCTTATTGACAAGGTTATTACTAAAAGATAAGAGGTAAACCATGCCACGCGAGAATGATAATGAAATTTGTTGTTCGTTCTGCGGCAAAACGCAGGACGAAGTAACCCGCCTTGTTGAAGGCCCGGGTGTATATATCTGTGATACTTGCATTCAGTT
>JAZTXU010000272.1:0-7316 GCA_045636565.1 Acutalibacteraceae bacterium | reverse complement strand
TCTCGATATAAATCCCTTGCGGGATTCTCGATATGCAACTTACGGTGCTCGATATGTGCTTCGCACTCGATATGCCCTGCGGGGCGATGGGGATTTTGTTTGATATATCGTAGGGGACGGTGCCTACATCCTCCCGAGGATTTCTATGTGTTTTTACGGGCTGATGTGGGTAGCTTTAGCGTGCGAGTCGGTACTGAATGACAGTCCTGTGGACTGTCAGAGCCGACGAGGGACCGAGCACCGCAGTGCGAGACTCATCAGCCCCTACGCAATGTCAATTTACATATCGTAGGGGCAGGCGTCCTCGACTGCCCGCAGGCAAAGATAAAATTTAACTACAATTACCCCATTGATTTATTTTGAAATTTTCAACCCACCTATAAATTATAATTTAAATATCAAACGCAAAAACACCTCTTATTCCAAATTGGAATAAGAGGTGTTTTTTACTCTTTAAATATAATGTATCACTCGTTTTCGACTATTTCAAAACCGTCGGAATCGCAGCAATTTTCCTGCCTTAAAGCCAACATAAAAATAACTGTTGGGGACAAAAATCTGAAAATTATCGAAGTCACCAAAAACAAGGTTGCATTATTTGGTGTGTATCGTTTAAAAATTTTCCACAAAGTGAAGAAATAAAGCACCAGATAACTGATACAAAGTGCAATTGCAACAAAATAAATTGCAATAACATATTTAAGCGGAGCAATAAGTTCTAAAATCACAATATCCGCCTCTTCGCCGAGACTATCCATTGTGTTTTGCGCGATTAAGCAAATTGAAATCAAAAGCACCGCAAAGAAAGCAATGCAGAATAAAATTCCCAAAATCAAAAGCAAAACCAACCAAATACTATATTTTGAAGGTTTTGAGCCATTTTTATTGTTCTGTTTTTCAGCAATTCTGCCCAAAGCAAAGGGGTATAAAAACGGAATGAAGGCAAGTTTGGGATTTTTAATGTTTTCCATTTTTGAAAGTTTGTAAACTCCCACCGCACCGAATATCCAAAATACAATACGCGCCAAAACAACTATTCCAATAATTCCTAAAAACAAACCTATATTTATATCGATACCGAGCGCATCAAGGTATTCGTACAATGTGTCAAACATATCGTTACCTCCGTTTAAAACTCAAAATACTGAAAAGATTCCGCAAAGCAAATCAGAACATAAATTAAAATGGTAATTGCCGAGAAAAACCATAAAAGTTTTTTACCGTCTCCCGACTTCATTTTTGAGGGTTTCAAGGTGTACAACCCATCATCTTTGCCGTAAAGAAGAAAAAGTGCGAAAATTCCGAGCAAAAGGCATATAACCAAGAAAATCATATACCCAACATTCTGATAAAGTTTTGGCACATCTTTCAAAAAATATTCAAAAACAATTGAAATGAAATTATTAAAACCGTGAACCGCCATTGCAATTAAGATTGTTCCGCTTTTAATGGTTATAAAACCTAAAACAAGTCCCACAAGAAATGCAAACGGAATCTGTTCAAAGTTTCCGTGCATAAGACCGAAAAGCAACGACGATGCTAAAATTGCAAAGCCTTCGCCATGCTTTTTTAAAAGACCGAGCATAAGACCACGACAGGCAAATTCCTCCACAAAAGCAGGCACCAAAACGGTGGAAGTGAAGGCCAATAAAAATCCGTATATACCCAGCGGATTTTCAGGTCTTGGAACAGAATAACTCACACTTTCATCTTCAAAAAGTGCTTCTGCAAACGCCATCGCTATATTTGCAAACGAGCAAAACGAAATTCCAAACAAGAAAAGAGGCAACGCTTTACCCTTTTGGGGCAAAGAAAAACTCATTAAATCACTTATTCTGATATTTGCCAGCCTGTAAATTAAAATAAACGGCAATGTAAAAACCGTAGAGGCAAAAACAATCTGCATTGCCTGCAAGGAAATGGGCGAGCGCAAAATTTCAAGCGCTTGCACATTTCCGCTATCCCGAAAAATATGTTTCAGCACAATAATTATTACATTAAATAATAAAGTTAAACCATACATCACGAGAAAAGAAGAGCCGATTATTTGTGCATCATCTTTAATTTTGGTTTTTTCCTTTAAAATTTCATTTGTGTTAAGGTTATTAAAATCAGTCATAAATAATGCCTTTCAAAAAATTACCGCTTAATAGGTTATCCTATTACTCCTCAACAACATCCTCAACAACATCTTCAATAATTTCTTCTTCGGCGGTTTCCTCTGCTTTTAAGGCTTCGGCGTCAACCTCGCCGGCATCAGCATCAGCAGCCTCTGGCATTACGGTTTCTTCCTCGTCGCTATGCTCTGCAAGTGCAACAGACAAAATCTTCTCGCCTTCAGCCACACGCATTACACGAACACCCTTTGCAGGACGGCTGAAGACAGAAATATCACCGCTGAAAATTCTGATAACTATACCGTTTGAAGCCATCATAATGATATCATCATTATCGCCAACCGGAATAGTAGCCGCAACCTTACCGTATTTCTCGGTACGGTAGTTCATAAGACCCTTACCGCCACGGGATTGTAAACGGTAATCGTCAATATTACTGATTCTGCCGTATCCGCTTTCGGTAACGGTCAAAATTCTTGTGTTTTCATCGGTAATTGCCATATCAATTACTCGGTCACCCTCGCGCATATTGATTGCCCTTACACCGCGAGCAGTTCTACCCATTGCGCGTACCTGTGCCTCGTTAAACTGAATTGCAAAACCATCACGAGTAGCAATAAAGATATTCTGCTTACCGTCGGTCATACGAACAAAGCCGAGTTCGTCATCATCGTCAATAGAAATTGCAATAATACCGCTCTTACGGGTATTTCTGAATTCGGAAACCTTAGTTCTCTTAATAGTACCCTTCTTGGTAACCATTGCAATATATTTTTCCTCGTCAAGTTCGCTTGCGGGCAAAATAATTGTGATTTTTTCTTCGGGCATAAGAGGTAGAATGTTAATAAGGTTCATACCCTTGGATGTTCTTGTTCCTTCGGGAATTTCGTATGCCTTAATTCGGTACATTCTGCCAAGATTCGAGAATAGCATAATATAATCGTGAGAAGAGCAAACAAACATATTCTCAATAGTATCCTCTTCTCTTGTGGTCATACCCATAATTCCTCTGCCACCGCGATTTTGCACATTATAAGTATCGGCAGGAAGGCGCTTGATATAACCGTTAACGGTTTTGGTAAGCACACATTCTTCTTCAGGGATAAGGTCTTCAATATCAACCTCACCTGCAACATCGGAAATTTCGGTTCTTCTGTCGTCAGAGTATTTATCACGAAGATTTAAAGCCTCGGTCTTAACAATGTCAAGTATTCTCTCTCTGCTTGCAAGAATTGCTTCACATTCCTTAATAAAATCAAGTTTTTCCTGCAATTCATCAAGGATTTTTTGTTTTTCGAGACCTGCTAACTTACCTAACTGCATCTGCACGATTGCGGTGGTCTGAATATCATCAAGACCGAATCTTTCCGACAATGCATCCTTACTTTCAGGGATAGTCTTACTGTTACGGATAATAGCAATTACTTCATCAATAAAATCAAGCGCAATTTTCAAGCCCTCTAAAATGTGAGCGCGCTCCTCTGCCTTGCGCTTATCGTATGCTGTTCTTCTGTAAACAATGTCATACTGGAAGTCAATGCAGTTTTGAAGCATCTCTTTAAGGGTTAAAATCTGCGGTTTGCCGTTTACAATAGCGAGTAAAATTGCACCAAAGGTAGACTGCAAAGCAGTATAACGGTAAATTTTATTAAGAACAACCTGCGGATTAGCATCCTTTTTAAGGTCAACTATGATTTTAATACCGCCGTCACGCTTACTTGAATAGTCAACAACATCGTCAATACCTTCAATGCGCTTTTCTGCTGCCAAATCATAAATATTTTTAACTAAATCCTGCTTTTTAACCTTGTAAGGAATCTCGGTAATAACAATACGGAATTTTCCGTTCTTGGTTTCTTCGATTTCTGCTTTACCGCGAAGTATAATCTTACCTCTGCCGGTAGCATAAGCAGCACGAATACCGCTTCTTCCCATAATAATACCGCCTGTTGGGAAGTCAGGTCCTTTAATGTGCTCGCAAAGGTCGGAAAGTTCTGCCTCGGGGTTATCAATAAGACAGCACATACCGTCAATAACCTCACCCAAATTGTGAGGGGGAATTTCGGTTGCCATACCAACCGCAATACCCGATGAGCCGTTAACTAATAACTGTGGGAATCTTACGGGCAAAACGGTAGGTTCTTCCAAACGGTTATCATAGTTTGGAGTAAAATCAACTGTGTCTTTATCAATGTCATCAAGCATACTGAGGGATAATCTGTTCATTCTTGACTCAGTATAACGATAAGCCGCAGCGGGGTAACCGTCAATATTACCGAAGTTACCATGACCGTCAATAAGCGGATATCTAAGAGAGAAATCCTGCGCCATACGAACCATAGAATCGTAAACAGAAGCATCTCCATGGGGATGATATCTACCTAACACCGAACCTACTGTATCGGCACACTTACGGTATGCCTTATCAGGGGTAAGGTTATTTTCATACATTGTGTAAAGTATTCTTCTGTGAACCGGCTTCAAACCGTCACGCACATCGGGGATAGCACGACCAACTAAAACCGACATTGAATACTGTAACATACTTTGCTTTACTTCATCAACAATTTCAACCGGCAGAATGGTGGTTTCTTCATCACTCGGCCAATAAACCTTTTCTTGTGTAGCCATTTATCTCTCCCCTTTCTTAAATATCCAAATCTGTCGCATAAATTGCGTTTTCTTCAATGAATTTTCTTCTGGGTTCAACCTCTTCACCCATTAAAATGGTAAAGGTTTCATCGGCAATTTCAGCATCTTCCATTGTAACCTTTAAAAGAGTTCTGTGTTCGGGGTCGAGTGTGGTTTCCCATAACTGCTCGGGATTCATTTCACCAAGACCCTTATAACGCTGAACATCAACATTTCCGCCTAGTTCTTCAATGTATCTGTCTCTTTCTTCATCGGTGAAAGCATCAAAATATCTCTTACCTTTTGCTACTCGGTAAAGCGGAGGCTGTGCCAAGTAAATATGACCTGTTTCAATAAGTTCTGGCATATAACGGAAGAAGAAAGTAAGTAAAAGTGTTCTGATATGGCTACCGTCAACGTCGGCATCGGCCATAATAACAATTTTATCGTAACGAAGTTTATTTATATCAAAATTTTCGGCAATACCGGTACCAAGAGCCACAATAACAGGGGTCAACTTATCGTTTCCGTAAACCTTATCAACCCTTGCCTTCTCAACGTTAAGCATTTTACCCCAAAGAGGAAGTATTGCCTGATATGTGCTGTTTCTGCCTTCAACCGCAGAACCGCCCGCACTGTCTCCCTCGACGATGAAAATTTCAGTCTTTGTCGGGTCATCCGAAATACAGTCTTTTAACTTTTCGGGCATACGGGTTTTACCGCCGATACCTGCCTTATTTCTTGAAGCATCACGCGCTTTTTGAGCGGCTTCACGGGCATTTGAAGCGGCGATTGCCTTATCTATAATAATTTTTGCCTCATCGGGATTTTCTTCCAAATACTGGTAAAGTTTTTCGTTAACCAAATCACGAACCAATTTACCTATTGAGGTGTTACCGAGTTTTGCCTTGGTCTGGCTTTCAAACTGCGCATCAGAAAGTTTAACCGATACAACCGCCACAACACCCTCTAAAATATCTTCACCCTTAAGGCGGGCATTACCCTCTTTTAACTTTTTAAAATCAAAAGCGTATTTATTAACCACATTAGCAAGGCTCATTCTGAAACCTTGTTCGTGTGTACCACCGTCAATAGTGTGAAGTGTGTTTGCAAAGGATACAATTCTGTTATCATAAGCGGTTGACCAAACGAGGGCTATTTCTGCCGTACTGTCATCATCAGCGGCAGATAAATATATAACATCCTTATTTAACTTATCCTTCTTAATTCCTTCAAGAATAAAATCAACATAAGAACGAATACCACCCTCATAGCAAAGGTCATCTGTTCTGTCAGGCAAATCGGCATCGCTTCTCTTATCTGTAAGCACAACGCGGATACCTGCATTAAGGAAGGATTGCTCACGAAGTCTCTTTAAAAGAGTATCATAATCGTATCTTGTGGTATCTGTAAAGATAGTCGGGTCGGGTTTAAAGTAAACGGTGGTACCTGTTTCATTAGTATCACCAATAATCTTTAAAGGCTCTTTAACAACGCCCTTTTCGTATCTTTCTTTGTAAATATGGGTACCGTCTTTAACCTCAACCTCAAGCCAGGAAGACAAAGCATTAACAACAGATGCACCAACACCGTGCAAACCGCCCGATACCTTATATCCTCCGCCGCCGAACTTACCGCCTGCGTGAAGAATGGTAAATACAACAGTAACAGTAGGTATTCCTTTTTGGGGATTTATACCAACAGGTATACCACGGCCGTTATCGGTAACCTTAATAATACCGTCATCAAGAATATCAACGGTAATTTTATCACAATATCCTGCTAAGGCTTCATCGATAGAGTTATCAACAATTTCATATACCAAGTGGTGGAGACCTCGCTCACCGGTAGAACCAATATACATACCGGGGCGCTTTCTTACCGCTTCTAAACCCTCTAACACCTGTATGGAATTTTCGTCATAATTTTCGGTAACCGCAGGAGTCATAATTTCATTTTCCATTTAAAATTATTCCTTTCTTAGAAATTGTTTTTTTCACAATTTCAGTTTTATTCGCCATTGGCGAGTGGATTTTAAATCTATAAAAACTCTGAACGCTTTTGGAGAGTTGCAGAGGAAATCTGAGAAATATAAACCTTCTGATTTCTTTTTTTATTTGAACACACAATAAAAGATTTTGGAAGTTCATAAGAAACTGTTTCAACATCGCCTTTTTTTTCGGCTTTTGTGAGAAAATCACGGGTGTTTTTTGAAATTGTGGTACTTTCCAAATCAAAAATACCGATAACATCATCTGATTTAATAACTGTTTCCTGTCCGAGATGTATATACATTAAATCACCCTTCCTTCCTTCACATTAAATATTTTGCCTTCTTTTAAATTTTTTATATTTGAGGGGTCACAGCAGGTTATAAAAGCCTGCATTCCCTCAATATGATTAAGAATAAAATTTTGCCTTTCGGGATCAAGTTCACTCATTACATCATCCAACAAAAAGCATGGACTTTCACCGACATTTTTCTTAATAACCTCTGCCTCGGCAAGTTTTAGGGATAGCGCAACGCTTCTTTTTTGCCCTTGTGAAGCAAAACTGCGGGCAGAAAAT
>JAZTXU010000271.1:0-3707 GCA_045636565.1 Acutalibacteraceae bacterium | reverse complement strand
GATGTTGTGTTATTGACGGATGTAACTATGAGTCCGCTATCCGAAAACGTGCAGAGTCCTCCATCACGGTCATCTAGCACAGTATCAATCACCGGTGCAGGTAAAGAAAAGGATTCACCCTCATCCGAACTGAAAGAAATTACGCATTTGCCAAATGGGCAGATATGACCCACTCTGAATCCCGAAGCCGCAACCGCAATCAAACCGTTTTGAAGTCTCACAGCACTCGGCCAAGCAAAATAATTAAAATTAGAATGAGGATTACTCATAATAACTCTGGGTTCACCGATTAAATTAATTTTCATAAACATCACCTGAATTTTAATTTATATGCCACATTATATATCACCACAACATAAAAAACAATGCTCTGATATGACATATTTTGAAAAACCATGTCCTATCAGAGCAACAAACAATATTTTTTATTCTTTTTCAAAAACGAACCCGCCGTCTTTGTATCGGCAGATTACATTATCACCGTTTTTTACACTGCCATCTAAAATCTTTTCGCTTAAAGCATCCTCAATTTTGCTTTGAATCTCGCGACGAAGCGGCCTTGCACCGTATACCGCATCAAAACCAATTTTAGCCAAAGCCGATTTTACACTCTCATCACATTTAAGGGTGATATTCAACCCTTTAAGTCTTGTATTAAGACCAACAAGCATTTTTTCTGCAATTTCCTCTATCTCCGCTTCTGTAAGCTTTGAAAAGACTATGGTATCGTCCACACGGTTTAAAAATTCAGGTCTGAATGCGCTTTTAAGCTCTGCCATAACCTGCTCTTTCACAGATTCATCACCCACAGAAGAACTGCTTTCTGTGAAACCAAAACTGATTTTCTTGTCAGTTATTTTTCTGGCACCCACGTTAGATGTCATAATAATTACGGTGTTTTTAAAATCAACACGTCTTCCTTGAGAATCGGTTAAAATACCATCTACAAGAATTTGAAGCAGCATATTAAAAACATCAGGATGCGCCTTTTCAATTTCATCAAAAAGCACCACTGAATAAGGATTTCTTCTTACCTTTTCGGTAAGCTGACCGCCCTCCTCAAAGCCAACATATCCGGGAGGTGAACCAACAAGGCGAGATACCGTGTGTTTTTCCATATATTCAGACATATCGAGCCTTATCATCATATTTTCGCTACCGAACATTGCCTCTGCCAACGCCTTGCAAAGCTCGGTTTTACCAACACCGGTAGGTCCTAAAAAAATAAATGAACCAATAGGTCTTTTGGGGTCTTTAAGACCCACTCTGCCACGCCTTATAGCCTTAGCAACAGCGGTTACCGCCTCGTGTTGACCAACAATTCTGCCGTGCAGCTCATCTTCAAGCCTTAATAATCTCGCGCTTTCCTCTTCGGTAAGCTGTGAAACCGGCACTCCTGTCCAACTTGATACAATCTCTGCAATATTTTCCTCGGTAACTTCCCCGTCGGAATGATTGTTTTTCTGTTGCCATTTTTCCTTTTCCTCACGAAGTTGCTGTTTTAAGTTATTCTCCTCATCGCGAAGTTTTGCCGCTCTTTCAAATTCTTGGGAATTAATAGCCTCATCTTTTTCGATTTCAATATCGGCTATTTTTTCCTCCAAACTTTTAAGTTCTTCGGGTAGTACCGAAGAATTAAGCCTTACCCTTGAAGCCGCTTCATCAATAAGATCTATTGCCTTATCCGGCAGGAATCGGTCACTTATATATCTTGAAGAAAGCTTAACCGCCGCATTTATAGCCTCATCGGTAATAGCAACTTTATGGTGTGCTTCATATTTATCTCTGAGTCCCTTTAAAATAAGAATTGAATCTTCTTCACTTGGCTCATTTACAGTAACAGGCTGAAAACGGCGTTCAAGTGCTGAATCCTTTTCAATATTTTTACGGTATTCCGAAATAGTTGTAGCACCAATAAGTTGAAATTCTCCGCGTGCCAATGCAGGCTTTAAAATATTAGCCGCATCGGTAGCCCCCTCTGCCGAACCTGCTCCAACCAAGGTATGAACTTCGTCTATAAAGAGGATTATATTTTTATTCTTTGTGACTTCATCAATAATAGCCTTGATTCGTTCTTCAAAATCTCCTCGGTATTTAGTACCTGCAACCATTCCGGTAAGATTAAGTGTGAATAGTTTCTTATTTTGCAAAATATCAGGTACACTGCCTTCTGCTATTTTCTGAGCCAAGCCTTCTGCAACGGCGGTTTTACCAACACCGGGCACACCTATAAGGCAAGGATTATTCTTTGTTCTTCGGCAAAGAATTTGTATTACTCTTTCAATTTCTGTTTCTCTTCCAATAACAGGGTCAAGATTTCCGTTTTTAGCTTCATTTGTTAAATCTGTACCGAATTTTTGCAAAGTTTCACACTTCGAATTATAAACATCTTTCTGTACCGAATCAGCAGCGCCCATATCACCGCTTATTCCTGATGCTTTTAAAATTTCATTTGTAATTGCATTAATATCGGCACCAAGAGCCTTTAAAAACTTAATGGCATAATTGTCGCTTTCACTTAAAATTCCCAAAAGCAAATGTTCTGTGCCCACATATTTCTTACCCATATTTATGCACCCGCTCATTGCGGTTTCTATAATATTTTTAGCTCTAGGGGTGAAATAATCGGGAGAAAGTTTTGTGGGATTTCCTCTGCCTATATCCTTTTTTATAAGTTCTTCAATTTTTTCGGCATCCACACCGTTTTTATTTAAAACTGCAAAAGCAACACCGCTTGCAATTTTCAAAAGTCCCAAAAGCAAATGTTCACTTCCAATATAAGTGTGTCCCAACTGCTCGGCACTGTGTATTGCATAATTTATAGCTTCGTTAGCCTTTGACGTAAAACCATTATAATTATATTTCATTATATTTTCCTCCTTTTACAACGAGGAATCCTTAAACTCCTCTCTTAAAGCCTCAGCCCGCTTTATATCTCTTTCATCGGGTGACATCATACCGTATTTACGCATTAGCATATAAGGTCCGTTTTCAACAAGAAGACCAAACGGATTAATTTCTTCTTTAATTATGCCCATAGAAGTACCAAGTTTAATCCGTGACAGCAAACTCATCATTTCTTTTCCGCTTAAAATTCTGCTTCCCTTAATAGTACCCAATGCTCTGAATACAGTATCCTCAAGTTTGATTTTTTCAAGATTATTTCTCAAATTTCGTTCTTTTTCAATTAATTGAGTTGCAATTATTTTAAGATTATCTATTGCATTTTTCTCGCTTATTCCAAGTGTAATCTGATTTGAAATCTGGTAAAGTGCCGCCGCTGAACGTGAGCCTTCACCATACATTCCTCTCACAGTAAAACCAATTTTATTAATATTTTCACTAAGTGTGGCTATCTCCCCCACCGATTCGCAAATTGGCAGATGAAGCATTACGGAAGCGCGAAGCCCTGTGCCTAAATTTGTGGGACATTCTGTGAGAAATCCCAATTCATCATCAAAGGCAAAATGCAAACTGTCATAAAGCAAAGTATCAAGTCTTTCGGCAATATCATAAGCCTTTTCAAGTCCAAAACCAGGTAGTAAAACCTGAATACGAAGGTGGTCTTCCTCGCCTATCATAATACTTATGCTCTCATCAGCCGACAATATGATTGCCCTATCGTGTGCCTTTGCAGCAAATTCGGGGCTTATGATATGACGCTCAACCATGGCATTAATTTCAACCTCCGGAACTGCGTTCATATC
>JAZTXU010000270.1:0-3908 GCA_045636565.1 Acutalibacteraceae bacterium | reverse complement strand
GCAGGAATGATTATATATACCGCGGTTTCCTATATAAAAATTAAAAGAAATGTAAGAATTTCAGTTTGCAAAGAGAAGAATGTATATTATTGTGATAATATCAGCTCACCGTTTATATTGGGAATAATTAAACCAAAAATCTATCTGCCGTCTGATATTGATAAAGATGATGAGCGGTATGTTTTAATGCATGAAAATGCACATATCAAGAGAAAAGATTATTTGTGGAAACCGTTTGGATTTTTGCTTTTGGCAGTTCACTGGTTTAACCCGCTAATCTGGGTTGCTTATATAATTCTCTGCCGTGATATTGAGGTTGCCTGCGATGAAAAAGCAGTTAAAAATATGTCAAAACAAGAAAAAATCGGTTATTCAAAATCGCTTGTAAATTGCAGTATTAACCAAAAACTTGTATCTGTAAATCCACTTAAATTTGGTGAAATTAGTGTTAAAAACCGAATTAAAAATATACTGGATTACAAAAAGCCGGCATTGTGGATTACGGTGGTAACTGTAATTTTAATCGGTTGTTTGCTTTTCGGTCTTTTAACCGACCCTGTCGATGAAACAAAATCGGTTAAAAATGAAACGAATATGGAAACTGTTGTATCGGAAAAAGAAGATACAGAAGATACATCTAGCAAGCCGACAGCATCCGATGAAAACAAGCCGGAGGAAAGCAACCCCTCAAGCTCACAAGAAAGTAAACCGACTGAGAGCAAACCGCAGGATACATCAAGCGAACAAAAGCCGGTAACAAGCGATCCTCAGGATACTTCGAGTGAGCAAAAACCTGTCACACCTCCAAAGCAAGAGTTTTCGAGTGATGAAATTGGCAGATTTACTGATAACACAGCAAGCCTCAGCAATAGCACTATACAAAAAATAAAAGTTGATTATTTGAATTCTCGGGGAATTAACAATTATACACAGAATGATGTGGATGAAATTCCGCTTGAATATTACGCCACTTTAAGTGATGGTAGTATGTTCCTATCTATTGATTGGGAAGATAAAGGGTCAAATTCATTAACGTATGACTTTATAGATGAATATAAATTTGCGTATATTTTAGGCAAGTTCCCGCGGGTTTATAAATACGGTAGATTCTATGACTTACGCTCTGCGTATAGGGCGGGGCTCATTTCTAAAGATATAGTGATAGAAGTTGTGCGAAAATTCCCTCAGATTGATGTGTCGCATGAGCTTCCCAAAAATGATGTTACAGGCGATAAAGATCAATATGGAATGTCTAAATTGACAAATGCACAAGAACAAGTAATATTAAAAGAAAGAGGATTAATAAGCGAAAAATTACTGAATGAATTTTCTGTGGTCTATGCTGATTATTGGGATAATAAGGGCAAACCCATGAAGGCCGGACAGGTTAAAATATTAGATTATTACGGTGTATATAACGGCTCGATGGTTGTTAAGACATTGTCCGGAGGAGATGGTTATCAGTGGATAACCGGAGATGAAGTTGGAGGAATATATTTTCCTTGGACAAATGAAGGAATAATCGTTTTTAAAAACAATAAAATTTATAGTCTACAAGAGGCATACGATAACGAATTTTTAAAATTCGAAGATTTATGGAAAATCAGAAATGTGGATAGGGTTGATTACAATTATTAAAAAACCAAACTGGCTAAGGGAGATGGACAAAATTGAAAAATGTTAAAAGAACGCTATGTGTTCTGGTTTGTGTTGTTATGTTACTGTCTTTACTGCCGATTACAAGCGAGATGACAGCAAGCGCGGAAGCAGTCAGTGGATATTATACTTATACTGTAACGGGTAAAACGGCAACCATTAAACGTTGTGATACCTCAATAAACGGTGATGTGGTTATACCTTCAACATTAGGCGGATATCCGGTTATTGGTATAGAACGTAGTGCTTTTGGGGGTTGTAAAGAACTTACCGGCATAACAATTCCTGACGGTATTCAGACCATAGAAGATTTCACATTTAGCGGTTGTGAAAATCTCACAACCGTAAAAATACCAAACAGTGTTATGAAAATTGGATTTCAGGCTTTTTACAAATGTTTTAATCTTAAAAACATAACAATACCAAATAGTGTTTCGTACATAAGCTATTATGCTTTTTATGAATGTAAAAACCTTACGAGTGTAATAATTCCCTACGGAGTTAAGGAAATATTTCCGTACACATTTTACAATTGTGAAAAATTGAAAGAAATAACAATACCCAATAGTGTTAATAAGATACACAATTACTCATTCACAGGTTGCAAGAGTCTTAAAAATATAAAACTGCCGAATAGCATTAAAACCATAGATGTAGTGGCTTTTTCCGGTTGCACGGGACTTACAAGTATTGTAATACCTGACAGTGTTACAAGTATAGGTAACTCAGCTTTTTATAATTGCACAAGTCTTACAAGTGTAACATTACCTGAAAGTATTTCAGTTTTGAACGATAAAATGTTTTATAATTGCACAAGCCTTAAAAACATAACAATACCAAATAGTGTTATAAGTATCGGTAAAAGTGTATTTGACGGTTGTGAAAGTCTTGCCGATATAAAAATACCCGACAGTGTGAAAAGCATCGGTAATAAAGCATTTTTGAATACCGCATATTATAATAATCAGAAAAATTGGAAAAATGATGTTCTTTATATAGGTAACCTTTTAATAAGAGCGAAAAATTCAATTTTTGGAGATTGTATAATAAAAAAAGGCACCAAGACTATTGCCGATGACGCTTTTGATGGTTGTCTGAGCCTTACGGGTGTGGCAATACCCAAGAGTGTTAAAAATATAGGTAACAGCGTATTTCAATACAGTAGTAATTTCAAAAATGTGTATTATTGCGGAACCCAAAGCGATTGGAATAATATTGATATCGGGGCTAATGACGGATTGGGTGATTTTACAAGTGATATGCCCTCTCATAAATATACTAACGAAAAAGATACTACCTGCGACCTTTGTAATGCGGTGAGAAAAATCACTGCGGTTAAGCCTGATGTGAATGGGGGAGATAAAACTCCCGTAACAGATAAAACACCTTCAAAAGTTCCGGAAAAGAATGAAAATAAAGTGGAAAATAAGGAAGAAGACAAAGGCAAGGAAGAGGATAAAAACAATACCGAAGCTTTGCCCGAAAACAATGATACCAACACAGAGATCCCTGAAAGTGACCCTGTGGGAACCGAAAGCAATACAGAAAAACAAGAAGATAAAGATGTTTCAGCAAACATGAATGTTAAAACCGAAACTGAAAAAACTTCGGGTAACCGCACAATTTATTTTGTTATAGCAGGCGGTGTGTTGTTGGCACTGGTAGTCGTACGCGTGATTGGAATTATTGTTTCAAAGAAAAAAGAGAATAAAAAAGATAATCAGGTGGGTTGATTATTGGAACAAAAGCGATAGAAGTTTGTTGTAACTTCTATCGCTTTTTAATCGTGGTTGTTGTATTAATTAATAATTTATTTGTGAGTTAATTTAGAAAAAAGCCTTCTTCGGCGGAGAAGGGGAAGATTCCCCCCACTGTGTGGGGGAAATGTCGCAAAGCGACAAAGGGGACGGGTCTGTCGACCAACGAATGTTGGTGGGTGAGAAGAGAAAATTTAGCAGAGATCAAACGGTTATCTCCTCATCCGTCACTCGTTCCTCGTGTCACCTTCCCCGCTGGGGAAGGCTCACTGACGATACAATTTGCACTCCGATAAACTATAATTTAAAAGGGAACAGTGCAAGCACTGTTCCCTATGATTTTAGATGGAATAATAAAATTTATAACAATTGGATATGGGATATTTGCGAATGAAATCATCTTCCGACCCTAAAGTTTTTGCGGCGCATTTTTATGCGGTATTTGAAATCACTCCATTTATCGGGGATGGATTTAATAAACTTTATAAGTTTTTT
>JAZTXU010000269.1:0-4350 GCA_045636565.1 Acutalibacteraceae bacterium | reverse complement strand
AATTTTAGAAGCTATTGCATAATGTCTTGAATCCTGCTCATTCTGTGATGAATGCATTGCAGGGTCATCAGCAACGCAAACCACCATACCGCCATTTACGCCTGTGTAAGAAAGGGTGAAAAGCGGGTCTGCCGCAACATTTAATCCTACGTGCTTCATAGCACAAGCAGAACGCGCACCTGCAAGGCTTGCTCCATAAGCCACCTCGCAAGCGACCTTTTCATTAGGTGCCCATTCGCTCTTTAAATCGTCATATTTTGATAAAAATTCGGTAATTTCGGTTGAAGGAGTGCCCGGATAACTTGAAACTACTTGGAGTCCGCCATCGTGAAGACCTGCGGCTACTGCCTGATTACCAATCATAAGTTTTTTCATAGTAATTTTCCTTTCCTTTATTTTTTACGACTTATTCTGTGAATCAACCAAGCCCTCTGCTCCGTAAATCTTGCGAAGCTTGGGTTTTTCAATTTTACCTGTGGGGTTACGCGGAACATCGGCAAAAATTATTCTGCGAGGTCGCTTATATCTCGGAAGTTCTAAACAGAACTCGTTAATTTCTTCTTCTGTGCATTCCATTCCGTCTTTAATCTTAATAATGGCGGTTGCAATTTCGCCGAGTCTTGCATCCGGAAGACCGATAACCGCAACATCGCTGATTTTAGGATGAGCCGCCAAGAAGTTTTCAATCTGAACGGGATAAAGGTTTTCACCGCCGGTTATGATAACATCCTTCTTACGGTCAACAAGATAAATAAATCCTTCATCATCCTGCATCGCCATATCGCCGGTGTAAAGCCAACCATCTTTAAGGGTCTCAGCGGTTGCTTTTTCATCTCTGTAATAGCAGGTCATAACTCCGGGACCTTTTAAGCAAAGCTCACCAACATCACCCTGCTTTACTTCTTCGCCCTCGGGGGAAACAATCTTGATTTCCCAACCGTAACCTGCAACACCAATAGCGCCAACCTTGTGTACATTTTCGATTCCAAGATGCACCGCACCGGGGCCTATTGATTCAGAAAGTCCATAATTAGTATCATACTGCTGATTCGGGAAAATTTCAAGCCACTTCTTTATAAGACTTTGCGGAACAGGCTGTGCGCCGATATGCATAAGTCTCCACTGTGACAGTTCATAATCATTGAGATTTACATCGCCACGCTCAATAGCATTTAAAATATCCTGCGCCCACGGAACCAAAAGCCACACGATAGTACATTTTTCGCTGCTTGCCGCCTCTAAAATATTTTTAGCCTGAGCGCCCTTTAAAATTACCGCCTTTGAGCCTGAAAGAAGACTACCAAACCAGTGCATTTTAGCACCTGTGTGGTAAAGCGGAGGAATACAGAGGAAACAGTCATCCTTAGTCTGTCCGTGGTGGTTCTGCTCAACTCTGCAAGAGTGAATAAGGCTTTCGTGGTTATGTAAAATAGCCTTGGGGAAACCTGTTGTGCCCGATGAGAAATAAATAGCCGCATTGTCACTTTCTTCGAGAGTACATTCAGGGAAAGTGCCTGAGCATTCCGAAATCAAATCGTTGTAATCATCAGCAAATGCGGGGCAACCCGTGCCCAAATATATGAGGTTACATTTTTTGCTAATTTTATCTGCCACCGCTTCAACTCGGCCGATAAATTCCGGGCCGAAAACAAGCACATCAGCCTCAGCCAAGTCAACACAATAATCTATTTCATCAGAAGAATATCTGAAATTAAGCGGAACTGCCAAAGCGCCTGCCTTTAATATACCAAAATAAATCGGCAACCAATCAATACAGTTCATAAGCAAAATGGCAACCTTTTTATCCTTGCCGATTCCGTTTGAGCGAAGCATGTTAGCACAACGGTTAGCCTTTTCGTTGAAAACCTCCCAGGTGATTTCGCGACGGTAATGATTAACTCTTGCGGTAGGTTCAACAAGTTCATATTCATTCCAGGTGCGCTTGCGTGTTTCGGGCTGGTCGGGGTTGATTTCAACCAAAGCCACATCGGAAGCGTATTCCCTGGCGTTTCTTTCAAGTAAATGTACAATAGTCATAAAAACATATCCTTTCGTGAACACAAAAGCCCACTATAATAAATCATTTAATATTTTATCATTTTAAAGCGCAAAAGTCAACACCTAAACTATTTTTAATTTGTAACATCAATAAAATCTAATTATATAAGAATTTTTTGAATTTAATGTGATTTTTAGGTGTTTTATGTGAAAAATTACCGTTTATGCAACTTGTATGACATATTTTGGTATCAAAAAAGTCGAATCAGCTCGAAAATAATGTAAAATAAACACAATATAATGTATTTTACAGTATTTATATGCAATATTTTGGGTTTTTTTAGGTTTTTGCTTGCGTTTTATTCA
Organism: Acutalibacteraceae bacterium; assembly: GCA_045636565.1. GTDB lineage: Bacteria > Bacillota > Clostridia > Oscillospirales > Acutalibacteraceae > UBA737. The sequence continues at coordinate 1,986 of JAZTXU010000269.1, read as the reverse complement.
AAAATATGGTAATATATGTAAAATGAAAAAATACGGAGGAATATTTATGGAAAAAAAGTTAAAAATTGTTATAGCCGATAACTCAACCGAATTGGGGCAAAACTGTGCCAAAGCATTCAAGGCTTACGGTATGCAGACTTTACTTTGTGAAAAAGACGGTAAATCTCTACTCAAACTTATTAAGAACGAAAAGCCCGATGTGGTTTTGGCAGATGTTTTTATGCCAAATCTCGATATTTTAGGTGTGCTTTCGGCATTAAAGGAGATAAATATTAAGGAACGGCCAATGATTATGGCAATGTCGGGTTTTGATAACCAACGCCTTGAGCGAGAAACCCTTGATGCCGGAGCAGACTATTATTTTTTAAAGCCGTTTGACATTAATACAATAGCCGAGCGCATAATTCAACTTTCCGGCTGGAAAAACGAGCGCGCACCCCTCGTTATAAAAAACAATGTGGTAACCGATCCGCAGTTAGAATTGATGGTTACCGATATTATCCATCAGATTGGTGTGCCCGCACACATAAAGGGGTATCATTATCTGCGCGAGGCAATTTTGCTTTCGATTAAAAACAGTGAAATCGTTAATTCCGTAACAAAATTGCTTTACCCCACCGTTGCAAAAACCTATTCCACCACCGCGTCCCGGGTTGAAAGAGCCATTCGCCATGCCATAGAAGTGGCTTGGGACAGGGGCGATATCGATGTACTCAATTCATACTTCGGATATACAATCCAAAATGACCGCGGCAAACCGACCAACAGCGAATTTATTGCGATGATAAGTGACAAACTCCGCCTGAAACTCAAAATTGGTTAATACATAGTACATTTCATTAAATTTAAGTGTGTAAATAAAAAAATCGAGAAAGAAGAAAATGTTAACTTCTTTCTCGATTTTTTTATTTTAACTGTTTGATTAATATTTAAATTTACAATTAAACCCACCCGTTAAAAAGTCGATTTTAGAAATTTATTGTAAAAAAATCAGGACTATGGTATAATAACCTTAATTTTTGGGGGGGATTTTGATGAGGGAAAAAATTTACCGTACCGTTCATATATATGAAGGCAACATTGCCAGCATAATTTATAAATATTTTATGATTTCGGTCATAGTTGCAAGTTTTATTCCATTGACCTTTAAGAAAGAACTACCATTCTTCGTTGTTATTGAAAGTGTCTGCCTTTTTATTTATATGGTTGACTATATTTTAAGATGGATAACGGCGGATTATAAATTCGGAAACAACCTGAAGTCATCCTTTATCCGATATCCGTTCAGACTCATATCCGTTATCGACCTTATGTCAATTTTCGCTCTTTGTTCCTCGCTTTTCGGTTGGTTTGAAGGGCTTGCCGTTACAGAGGCTTTCACCGTTTTCAGAATTATAAGAATTTTCAGATATTCCGAAAATGTAAGAACAATACTTATGATTCTGCAAAAATCAAAAAAACCGCTGATTGCCGTGGGCAGTCTCGCAGTTGGTTACATTTTTGTTTCGGCAATCATTGTTTTTAATGTGGAACCTGAATCTTTCAACACCTTTTTTGATGCGATTTATTGGGCAACCGTTTCCTTAACCACCGTGGGTTATGGTGATATTTATCCCGTTACCGCTCTTGGAAGAACAGTTGCAATGTTTTCATCTTTTTTCGGGATTGCAATCGTGGCTCTTCCTGCCGGTATTGTTACCGCCGAATACTTAGGTTCTCTTAAAAACAAAGATAGCGACAAGGATAAAGATACAAAATAATTTTGATTGAAAAATGGTGATTATTATGAACAACAACAAAAAACAACTCTGGCAAATGGCAAAATTTACACTTTTCTCAATTTCTGCAGGAGCAATTCAAATCGGTTCTTTCGCGTTACTTGAAATTTTTATTAAAGATTACTGGATTCCGTATCTCACTTCTTTAATACTTTCAATTCTTTGGAATTTTACTTTAAACCGCAAATACACATTTAAATCCGCTGCA
>JAZTXU010000268.1:0-6281 GCA_045636565.1 Acutalibacteraceae bacterium | reverse complement strand
GCCGGGGCTTATAACAGATGAGGCTGACTTATACCAAGCAATACCGTTTTTATAAATTCTTGTGCTTGTTCCGTTGATTCCGTTATCACTGAAATAACCGATGCCGTCGATTTTGGTATAATCAGGTTTTTCACCATCCTTAGGTGTTGTAACCGACAAATCAAGTGTTGCAATTTCTTTCTTGCCATCGGTTGGAACAATATTGGTAATTAAAGCTGTCATGCCTTCTTTTCCGTCAGTTGTTTTTGCTGTACTTATAACTGCTTTTCTGCCGTTTATAAAGAACTCGGTTGAAGCATCAAATGCATATCCTTCTTTTGGAACAAGGCAGTAACACACATAGTATTTACCATCAGCTTTAAACGGATTGTTTACTGTCAGATTTGTACCCGTCATTAAGTTACGCCAGTACACACCGTTGGTCATATTCTTTACTCCCTCGGCATTGGCACTGTAATACTGTGCGGTATCCACCTTTGCAAAGGTGGGTGTTTTACCTATTACAGGCATTACAACATTCAACTCAACTTTTTTTACAACCTTTGTACTTAAAAAGTGAGTGTATATCTGAACTTTTTTATTACCATCGGAAGGAGTGTATTTATTAGCACTCTTTCCATTAATGGACTGAGTCATATTTTTGCTGAAGGTATAAGAACTTTTAGCCTCTAAATTTATGAACACAAAGTAATAATAACCCTCACGGAAGGTATCATTGGCTCCCATATCTTTAACGTGTTCAAAATCTTTATCATACTCTGACCAAGAAACTTTTGCTACAGTATATTTTCCCGCCTGATCCGAGGTGGCGGTCAGACTCGGTTTTTCACCGACAATCGGAGCCTTAACACCGCTGACCGTAACTTCATTAAGAACTAAAAAGTTTTCTTTAGCCGCAAAAACAGGCATAGTCGGAACCAAGCACAAAAGCATTATTACCACCAATGCCACAGATAAAAATTTTTTCATAAAAATCTCTCCTTTTAACTTTTTGCGTTTCTTGACTGATACAATAAATTATGGTATAATCAAGAAACACTATATAAGAATTTATCCTTATGGTATAATTATAATTGTTTGTTTTCAATTTGTCCCCATACTAAAAGTATGGGATAGGCTATTTTTTTAATTTTTAAAACCAATTTTTTGATAAATTATGGACAGAGGTGAAATATATGCGAAAGTTTTTGGTGGCTGTGCCTTTCTTAATATTTTTAATGCTGAATTTATCCGGATGCAGCACAGTCGGTGATAAAAATGGTAGTTTATCTGTCATTTATATTATTACAGCATTTTTCTCACTCTTACTTTTGATAGGTTGCACTCTTCTTGTACGCAAAAAAAGATTTTGGTTTATAACTCTGTTTTCATCCGTTCTTATCATAAATATTGGCTATTCCCTTCTTTCTGTCTCCACCGAACTTCAAATGGCTCTTTGGGCAAACAGAATTGCTTATTTAGGCTCGGTATTTTTAGCTCCTACCATGTTTATGATTATTTTGAATGTCACCAACACGCCACATAAAAAAATGCTGCCATATATTCTGTTTACAGCAGCCTTCTTTATGTTTCTTATTTCCGCCAGTCCGGGTATATTACCGATTTATTATAAAGAAGTATCTTTCGAAATAGTTAATGGTGTTTCCAAACTCATCAAGGTTTATGGACCTCTTCACCTGATATACTTCTTTTATCTGATCGGTTATTTTTCTGCTATGTTGGCAATCATTATCCGCGCCAACATAAAAAAGACTATCCATACAACTGTGCACGCCGTTATTATTACAATTGCTGTATTTGTAAATATCGGTGTCTGGCTTATTGAACAATTTGTGAGTATTGATTTTGAAATGCTTTCAGTGTCGTACATCATCAGTGAACTGTTCATATTAGGGGTTCATCTTGTAATGAATGAATACCAAAGAATGTCACAGATTATAAAACAGGTAGAAAAAGTACGCGGTTACTCCGGAGAAGACCAGTTAGCAAAAACAATGCTTGAGCAACCGGTTATAACAGAAACTGTTTCCCCTGAACGCATCTCCGCATTTATGAAGGGAATTGAAACACTGACTGCAACAGAAAAATCAATTTATGAAGCCCACCTCGCCAGAATGACCTCAAAAGAAATTATGGCAAGCATGAATATTAAAGAATCCACCCTGAAGTATCACAACCGTAATCTTTACGGGAAGTTGGAAGTTTCCTCACGTAAAGAACTTTTAGAATTAAACAAACATATTAAAGTTGTAAAAGAAACACTTGAAAATGTAGATAAAACTCTTTAAAATCAATTTTAAACCTATTAATATCAAACTCCCCGAATTCATTATGAATTCGGGGAGTTCTTGTTCTAAATATTATGTTCTGTTCTGAGAATTACCTCAGCCTGCATATTGGGGGAAAGTTTAACAAAATAATCACTGTAACCGCCGATTCTCACCACTAAATCACGGTACTGTTCAGGATTCTTACGCGCTTTTTCAAGAGTCTCCTTATCAATAACATTAATTTGAATCTCAAAACCGCCGCGTTTTAAATAGGTTTCGATAATATTTTGCATAGTTAAAAGCGACTGTTCGCCTAAACTCTTTTTAGAGAACTTCATATTAACCGCAACACCGCCGATAAGCTCGTGGTGTTCCCATTTGGTTGAAGAAACAATTGAAGCGGTAGGGCCGTTCATCTCTCTGCCCTGGCAGGGACCCGAACCGTCACCTAACGGGAAGCCTGCAAGTCTGCCATCGGGAGTAGCTCCTGTGCTTCTGCCGAAGAATTCGTGCATAACCCAACAGAACACACTCGGAATCAGGTTTGCGTTAGAGTGTATACCCTCATATTTCTTACATTCTGCGATTATATGCTTTGTGAACATTTCAAAATAGCGGTCAATATCATCAATGTCATTACCGTATTTTGCAATCTTGTTTGCAATTCTTTGGCGGAAAAGCTCATCGCCCTCGAAGTTGCGGTCAAGCATAGCTTTAAGCTCTTCTATACTCATTTCATTGCCTTCAAAAACTATTTTGTTTACGGCATAAAGCGAATCAACAAGGTTTGCCATACCAACAAAGCTTGGCATAATCCAATTATAAACCGCTCCGCCACATTCAATATCCAAACCGCGCTCGAGGCAATCATTTACAACACAAGAAAGCAAAGGATTGAAATTAAGCTCGGCGCGAAGCTTTCTGTAACGATTTTCCGACTCAAAATTAACCTTGATTTTATCATCAAGATTTTGGAAAACGGCAGATAAAAGCTCATCAAAGCTCTGATATTCGCGGTCAAGACAATCAAGCAAAATTTGAGCCATATTAGTGTATGGGCTTGCAACCCACACATTAGAAGAAGCGCAAGGAGTAATTTCAACGCAGGTTGAATGGATATAGTTGCGAGCCTGTGTTTCGGGCACACCGTAGCTTAAAAGCCCCTTTACTATAATGTCATCATTAAAAATTGCAGGATGAGAACGCCCGTGGGACAAAATCTCGCAAGCCTTTTCGAGATATTTGCTATCCATACCCTCTGTCCAACAAAGACCAACCGACGGATAAACCAATCTTATATCGTCGATAACCTGCATACCCATAAAGGTTAGATCATTTTGAACTATGTTGCCATTTTCGTCTCTTCCGCCAACCATATAGCCCGAAGAAAGACCATTCGGCACGCGGTTATTTATTTGAATTCCAAGGCAATCAAGCAAAAGCTGGGCATATTCTCGGGTGATTTTGCCGTTTTCAATATCCTTTAAATAAAAGGGTAACAAATAACGGTCGGGATGACCTAACTGAAACTGCTGGCGCGAAGGCATTCTCAAAGGATTAACCGACAATGCATATGTAATAAAATGAGCTGATTGCACCGCTTCGTGGAAGCCTTCGGCAGGATTTGCAGGAACTTTTTTGCAGATTTCAGCCAAATTTAAAAGCTCTGCTCTGCGCTCGGCATTTTCGGTTTTTTCGGCCATTTCGAGCGCCTTTTTAGCGTAATTCTCGGAATGAATAATTACCGCCTGCAAACTTTTTTTGCAGGAATTATAAAACGGTATTTTATCTTCTTCACAGTTTTCGAGATACTTATCAATCTTCGCAATAATTCCGTTAAGACCGCAATTCAGCACTAAATCATAATCAATCGCCATGTGAGAATCCTGACCAAACCAACCAGGACTTGTTAATTTTTCGGCACGATCGTGATAATTTTCTTTCCAATCCTTATCATCCGTTTCATTAAGCAAAGCCGCATATTTACCGACTATAAGCTCACCCTCAGTAATAGCAGGGGTTAAATTAGCAAAAGCCTCATAAAATGAATCTGTATACGCTTCAAGCTCTATTTTATCAGTCTTCTCAAAATAACTTTTAAAAAACAAATAGAAAAATTCATCACAATAAACGTTTCTGTTTAAAGGCAGTTTTCTAAGTTCTTCAATTCTTTGCATAAAATCACCCTTTAACATTGATTTGACTATATTATACACCACAATTTAAAATAAAGATAGTATAAATTTTCTGAAAAATTAAAAATTCACAAACCATTTTGTAATTTTTTGAGCCGTCTTATATATAGGACCCTCAAACTCCTTTACGGCATTTTTAAGTTCTTTTCTTATTTCTATTCCCTGCGGGCAATGTTTTTCACATTTTCCGCAGTTTATACAGTTAGAAGCTGCGGTTGAATTTTTTCTGAGCGCAGTACACATAAAATAATCCACAAGCGACCAGAATTTACCCTCTGAATAACGGCGGTTATAAGCCGCAAAGGTACCTGGTATATCAACACTTTTGGGACAAGGCATACAATATCCGCAACCGGTACATCCAACCTTCATTCCCGCATTTATAGCGGCCAAAACCCTGCTTAGCATTTCTTGGTCATTCTCTGTAAGCTCACCAACATAAGTATTAGCGGCGGTTTCGATATTTTCCTTTACCATTTCGTCGGAATTCATGCCCGAAAGCACAACTGTAACCTCCGGCTGATTCCATAACCACTTAAAAGCCCAGCCTGCAGGAGTATTTTCTATTTTATACTCCGAAAAAACACGTCTTGCTTCATCCGGTAAGCGGTTCACAAGTTTTCCGCCTCTTAGCGGCTCCATTATCATAACAGCCAAGCCTTTGCTGTTAGCATATTGTAGTCCTCGCCGACCTGCCTGAGAGTGCTCATCCATATAATTGTACTGTATCATACAAAAATCCCAGTTATAAGCATCCACCAAATTACAGAACATCTCGGAATTTCCGTGGTAAGAAAAACCTATTTGCTTTATCGCCCCGCTCGCCTTCTTCTCTGCTATCCATTCTTCAATTCCAAACCCTTTCAGGCGATCCCAGGTATCAGTATCGGTAAGCATATGCATTAAATAATAATCTATATGGTCTGTGCGAAGACGCTTCAGCTCTTCGTTAAACATTTTTTCAAGACTTTCTTTACTTTTTATAAGATAATGCGGAAGCTTTGTAGCAATATTAACCTTACCTCGCACACCGTTTTTCTGGAGAATTTCCCCAAGAGCCGCCTCGCTCCCCGGATATATGTAAGCCGTATCAAAATAATTCACACCGTTTTCTATTGCATACATTATCTGCTTTTCGGTTTTTTCCATATCAATTTTTCCCATTTTTCGAGAAAAACGCATACACCCAAATCCCAAAATTGAAAGACCGTTGCCATATTTATCGTTGCGGTAGTTCATTATCACACACCCTAACTTAATTTATGTAATCATTATACCATAAAATTAAGCAATAGTACAACCCAAGAAGAATATTTATAAAAAAATCAAATTATTTTAATTTTCAAAAAATACTTGACTATTCCGATTTTCTGTGGTATCATATCCTTTGTTCAAATGCGGGTGTAGTTCAACGGCTAGAATCCCAGCCTTCCAAGCTGGTTGTGTGGGTTCGATTCCCATCACCCGCTCCAAAAATGAAAGCATCAACCCTTGTGGTTGGTGCTTTTATTTTTATAGTTTGTTATTTGATGGGAATCGAACAAGGAGGGAGCGCAGCGGAAGAAAACAGTCCGGTGGACTGTTTTTGCCGACGGGGCAACGAGCGAAAGCGAGGCGATAGGCACGGGAGTGCCGGGACAAATTCCCATCACCCGCTCCAAAAATGAAAGCATCAACCCATGTGGTTGGTGCTTTTATTTTTATAGTTTGTTATTTGATGGGAATCGAACAAGGAGGGAGCGCAGCGGAAGAAAACAGTCCGGTGGACTGTTTTTGCCGACGGGGCAACGAGCGAAAGCGAGGCGATAGGCACGGG
>JAZTXU010000267.1:0-14532 GCA_045636565.1 Acutalibacteraceae bacterium | reverse complement strand
ACAATGCGGGTCTTTCTGATGAGAAATTAGAACAAATGGCAGTAAAACTCGGAGCGGATGTACCTTTCTTTATAAAAGGCGGCACACAAAGGGCGGAGGGAATAGGCGAAATTCTAACTCCGTTAAAGGATTTTAAAAATGGCTATTTTATACTGGTAAAGTGCGAAAAGAAATCCTCAACAGGTGAAATGTACCGCAAGGTGGACAGTGAGAATCCGCCCTTACCCGAAACGGATAAGTTTATTGAGTTGTTTAAGAATGGAGACTATGAAGCCGCAGCCGATTTGTTCGATAATTCGTTTAAATGCGTGTGGGAAAATAGCGAAGCATATAAAAAATTGAAAGATGCGGGAGCGGAAAAAATTGCGCTTTCGGGCAGCGGTCCCACTTGGTTTGGTTATTTTACCGATAAAAAGAGCGCAAAAGCAGTTTATAAAAATCTTAAAAATCAAAATATTGAGTGTTATTGGGCTAAACCTTGTGATTTTGCCGTTAAATGTGATTAAAAATCAAAAAATCGGTTAATATTCCTTTTGAAAGAAAAAGGAGGATTCCGATTTGAAAAAATTAAAAATATCACAAAAGGCCATAAATTATTCACTCTTGTGCGGATTAATCTGCTCGGTTTTTATGTCGTTTTCAAGTTTTAATGTTGCTTGCGATGATTTGCGCGCTAATGTTTTGCGGTTACATATTATCGCAAATTCCGATTCAAAAGAAGACCAACAGTTAAAACTTGAAATCAGAGACCGTATTTTAGAAAACAGTAAAGAAATTTTTGCCGATTCTGAGAATATAGAGGAAGCGATTATTTCAGCCGAAAATTCCATTCAAAAAATTGAACAGATTGCAAACGAGGTTATAAGCGAGAAAAATTTCGGTTATAAAGCCATTGCATCAGTGGAGGACAGTTATTTCGAAACCCGCGAATACGAAAATTTCACTTTGCCCGCAGGCACTTATAAATCGGTTGTTATAAAAGTCGGAAAGGCAGAGGGTAAAAACTGGTGGTGCGTAATTTTCCCTGAAATTTGTTTGCCTGCCTGCTTTGAGGCAAGGCTTTCGGATACGGTAAGCGAAAATTCGGCAAAGATAGCCGAGAATAAGCCAAAGTATAAAGTGAAGTTCAAAATAGTGGAAATTTATGAGGATATAAAGAAATTATTTTCATAAATTTTGTGAATTTTAAAAAAAATTGAGATTTCTGAAAAAAATGCTTGCATTTTCGCTTTAATTGTGATATCATTCATTTGTTAATCACATAGAAAGGGGTGACCATAATGAAGGAAGGTATTCATCCGCAGTATGAAAAGGTAACCGTTAAGTGCGCTTGCGGTGCGGAATTCGAGACACGCTCAACAAAAAAAGATATCCGTTTGGATATTTGTTCTAAATGTCATCCGTTCTTTACAGGTAAGCAGAAGTTGGTAGACACCGGCGGTCGCGTTGACAGATTTAAGAAGCGTTTCAATATTAGCGAATAACCTTTATACCGCAGCAGCCTTATGGGCGGCTGCGGTTTTTTTTAGGAGTTATGAATATGGAAAAGTATATAACCGTGGTGGGTAATGCCACTGCCGAATATGAAGAAAAGCGTTCAAGATTCATAGCAAATCTTTGCCATGTGGAAAACGAGGCGGAGGCTATGGAATTTATTGAAAGCATGCGCTCAAAATATTGGGACGCGCGCCATAATTGCTTTGCTTATTCGGTTGAAAAGGGCAGATACAGTCGCTTTTCTGACGACGGCGAGCCTCACGGAACGGCAGGCAAACCCATACTTGATGTTATTGTTGGTAATAAAATTAACGATGTTGTAATAGTTGTAACAAGATATTTCGGCGGTGTGCTGCTTGGCACGGGCGGTCTTGTGAGGGCGTATTCAACCTCTGCGCGGGATGCAATGTTGGCGGCTCAAAAGGCCGAAATGATACCATGTACTATATACGAAACAAAATGTGAATATACCGACCATAACCGTTTTCTTTCAATCCTTGAAAACCATAACGGAAAACTGGAAAGCACCGAATTTACGGACAAGGTAACTTTAAGATATGTTTTTAAGGATGAGGATGCACCGAAATTTTTAGATGTTTTAACCGAAACTTTTTCGGCCAGGGTAAAGGCAGAGGAATACGAAAAAACTGTTTTTCCGTTTGAAATTGAAAATTTATAAAAAAAATAGCCAATAATAGAGGAATCGTGCATTTTTTGGTTAATAAATAATTTGAAGGGGTGAATGAAATGTGTGTCCGAGAAGTAACTGAGAATAATGAAAGGCTTATTTTGTCTGATAATGCTTGTTTTTCGGCAGAAAGTGAAGGTCGCAAAAATGATGAAACAAAATGTGATATGCGCACCGAATTTCAGCGTGACCGTGACCGCATCATTCACAGTAAGGCTTTCAGAAGATTAAAACATAAAACCCAGGTGTTTTTGTCACCGGAATCGGATCATTACCGCACTCGGTTGACCCATACTCTTGAGGTGGCTCAAATTGCAAGAACAATAGCAAGAGCGTTAAGACTTAATGAAGATTTAACCGAGGCTATCGCTTTGGGACATGATTTGGGTCATACCCCGTTTGGTCACGCAGGTGAGCGTGCCATTAACGATTTAACAAGTTTTTCTTTCACACATTATGAGCAGAGTGTTAGGGTGTGTGAAAAACTTGAGAAAAACGGCAATGGTCTTAATCTCACATTTGAGGTTTTGGACGGTATCGACCGTCATACCTGTGGTGAATGGTCAAAAACGCTTGAGGGCAGGGTTGTAAGACTTTCTGACCGAATAGCATATATAAATCATGATATTGATGATGCAATACGTGCAGGAGTAATAGCTGAAAGCGATTTACCTCTTGAAATTGTAAATAAACTCGGTCACAGTAAGAGTGAGCGAATTGATACACTTGTAAAATCCGTTGTTGAAAATAGCGGAAGTAATATTCTAATGGATAAAGAAACTGAAAAATACTATAATATGTTGCACGAATTTTTGTTTGATGCGGTATATAAAAATCCTGTCGCAAAATCTGAAGAAACCAAAGTTTTAGGCATAGTTGAGGGACTTTTTAAGTATTATCTCAAAAATACGGATAAAATGTCGGCAGAGTATCTTAAAATTTGCGATGAGGAGGGCATCGAGCGTGCCGTTGCAGATTATATTGCAGGAATGACCGACCATTACGCGACAACTGTATTTTCAGATATTTATATTCCTAAGGCTTGGTCAATTTAAAGGTAATACCCAGTGTGCCGTTTTAGCACAAATAATATGTTAGAATAAATTCAGAAGGCGAGGTGGTTTTTTGGCAATCCCGGAGGATATTATAAACGATATTAAATATCGTAATGATATTGAAACAACTATTTCTCAATATGTGAATTTAAAAAGAAGAGGGAAAAATTTGGTGGGACTTTGTCCTTTCCACAGCGAAAAAACCCCTTCGTTTACAGTTTATCCCGAATCGGGTTCGTTTTACTGCTTCGGTTGCGGAGCGGGTGGTGACGTTTTCACCTTTACGGGATTAATTGAAAATCTTGATTATGTTGAATCGGTAAAACTTTTAGCCGAGCGTTCAGGAATCACAATCCCGCAGGACGGTTATGATGATTCGCTTCAAAAACAAAAAAATATAATTTATGAAATAAACCGCGAGGCCGCAAGGTTTTTCCATAACTATTTGATGTCGCCTGATGGTAAATGGGCGCTTGACTATTTTATGGGCAGAGGGCTCACTCTTGCCACGATTAAGCATTTCGGTCTCGGTGCTTCGCCTGACAGTTGGGATGCCCTTTTAAACCACTTGAAATCCAAAGGTTTCAGAGTTGAGGATATGCTTCTGGCAAATGTTATCGGCAAAAGTTCACGCGGAAATTATTATGATGTTTTCCGCAAAAGGGTTATTTGCCCCGTAATAAATATACGCGGTAATGTGGTGGCCTTCAGTGGCAGAGCAATGCCGGGAGAAGAAAGCGGAAGAAAGTATGTAAACACTTCTGACACCCCCGTTTTCAAGAAAGGGCAGAATCTTTTCGGTATAAACTTTGCCAAGAATCATTGTTCTGAAAGAATAATTTTGGTTGAAGGAAATCTTGATGTAGTAACGCTTCATCAGGCGGGATTTGAGAATACCGTGGCGTCCCTCGGTACTGCGCTTAAAACTGACCAGATAAACCTTCTTGCGCGTTACACAAAAGAGATAATTTTAGCGCAAGATGCTGATGCTGCAGGACAGGAAGCAATAAAGAAATCAATTCAGTTAATGCAGAACACAGGTCTTAATGTAAGAGTTATCACAATTCCCGACGGTAAGGACCCCGATGAATTCGTAAGAAAGAACGGTGCAGACCGTTTCAGGGCCTTAATTGAGGGAGCGGTAAGCGATATTGAATATAAACTTTTACTTGCGGCAGACGGTATTGACCTTACCGCAGATAACGGCAGGCTTAAATATCTGTCAAAAGCGGCAGAGGTTATCGCCGAAAACCACGATGTTATGACAAGGGATATATATATTGGCAGACTTTGTGATAAATACGGTGTTTCGCGTACTGCATTGACCGCTAAGGTTGATGAACTCAGGCGTAAGAATGAGCGGTATGCCAAGAAAAAAGAAATTGAGGATATTGTAAGACCTAAATTTTCAAGAGATGATATAAATCCTGAAAGGCGAAACTCCATAAAAGGCACCGCCGCGGAGGAAACACTGATTGCTGTGCTTTTGCAGCATCCCGATTTTTTTGAGAAGGCAATAGAAAAAATGCCTCCCGAAAAAATGCTCACAACCCTTAACCGCAGAATATATGAGATAATCATAAGCACTTTAAATGATGGTAAGGAACTTGATATTTCGGTGTTTGCTCAAAAACTTTTGCCTGCGGAATTGGGCTTTGTGGTATCACTCTGGAACAGTAACAAGGCAGAAGAAAACGCCAAAACTGTATTAAAGGATTGTATTGAGGTTATATTAGAAGAAGGTAACAGGTTGAATTCCTCAAACAATGAAACGTCAGTTGAAGATTGGGCTTCTAATCTTAAAAATATTATTGAGAAAAAAGCGAAAGGAAACTAAATATTATGGAAAATAAAAAGAAGGAAACCAAAAAGGATTTGAAAAATCCTGCCACAGAAAATGATTTTTATCAAGAAGAGGAAAAGGAATTAACCCTTGATGATATCGAAAATGCTCCCGAAGACCCTGATGAGCTTTTTTCAGAGCCTCCAACGTTAGACCTTGATTTTGATGAAGAGCCTACCGATGACGAGTTAAAACTTGAGGAAATGGATATTGATAAATTGAGCGAGGAAGATATGTCGTTCGATAATATCTCGCTTGATGACCCTGTTAAGGTTTACCTCAGAGAAATCGGTCGTGTGCCGCTTCTCTCAACCGATGAAGAAATTGAACTGGCAATTAAAATTACCGACGGTGACGAATATGCAAAACAACGTTTGACAGAAGCTAACCTTCGTCTTGTTGTAAGTATTGCTAAAAAATATGTTGGCAGAGGTATGTATTTCCTTGACCTCATTCAGGAAGGCAATGTTGGTCTTATTAAGGCGGTTGATAAGTTCGACCATACTAAGGGATTTAAATTTTCAACATATGCTACTTGGTGGATTCGTCAGGCAATAACCCGTGCTATTGCAGACCAGGCAAGAACAATACGTATCCCCGTTCATATGGTTGAAACCATAAATCGCTTAAAGAAGGTGCAAAGTCAGCTTCTCCACGAAAACGGTTTTGAGCCAAGTGAAGAACTTATTGCTGAAAAGATGGATTTACCCGTTGAGCGCGTACGCGAAATTATGCGTGTGGCACAGGAACCGGTTTCAATGGAAACTCCTATTGGACCTGAGGAAGATTCGAGACTTATGGACTTTATTCGTGATGAGGAAGCTTTGGCACCTGATGAAGCTGCACTTAAAACCATCACAAACGAGGATATTGACGGTGTTCTTAAAACCCTCACCCCCCGTGAAGAGGCAGTTATCAGACTGCGTTTTGGCCTTAAAGACGGCAGATGCCATACACTCGAAGAGGTTGGCAGTGAGTTTAATGTAACTCGTGAGCGTATCCGTCAGATTGAGGCAAAGGCACTCAGAAAACTTCGTCATCCTGTTCGCAGTAACAAATTTAAAGATAGATAAAAGGAATATTTAAAATGGAATTTTCATATATAACTAAGGGAGTTTGTTCAAGACGTATATTTGTTGAAATTGAAAATGATATAATTAAAAACGTGCGTTTTGAAGGCGGTTGCAACGGCAACACAAAGGGTATTGCTGCTTTGGCAGTTGGGATGAAACCCGCTGATGTTGTGGAAAAATTGCAGGGAATCAAATGCGGTTTCAAAAACACCTCCTGCCCTGACCAGTTGGCAAATGCTATTAAGGAATATTTAAGTGAGCAAGAATAATCCGAAAAGGTGATTAAATTGTATACGGATAATGATATTAAGATTGTGGGTGACAAGCCTTTACAAGATATAAAGCGAAACCAAAGTCTCGCGGTAAACGGAACCGGCCCTGATAAGGGACAGGTTTTAAAAGCGCGCGAGTGGGGGAAAGCGGTGGCTCAAAAGTTTATTGAGGACGTAAATTCAGCAGGTGTAAACGCTGATGCTGAAGACTGTGAAATGCTTATTCAACGCCGTATGCTTCTTTCTTTTACCGCAACGGTTGGCTTTGAGCAGTTCGCGAATGACGATGCGTTAAGCGGAATTGCTCAAAAAAGTTTTATTGATGTGGTAAGCACCACCGATGCAGAACTTTACCGCACATCTGATGATACGGGCGCGTTTTCGTTTTATTATCTGGCATTTCGTCGCGGCGGCGAGGTAGATCGCCGCATCGGACAGACTTTCGCCATGCTTTGCTCGCATGACGGCGACCCTGTTTATCAGGAACTTGGAGAGGCACTTTATTGCTGGTTTTTATCTGTGGTAAAGAAAACTGCTGAAGAATTGAAAATTTAACGATATTAAATTATAAAAATATAGGGCGGTCAGTTGACCGCCCTATATTTTCGTTTATTTATATTCAAAATTTTTATACTCACAGAGAGCATTTTTATATTTTGAAATATAGAATTTTGCCATTTCTAAATTCTGTTCAAGATAATTTCCACACTGTTCTGCCTTGGCTCCCGGGATTTCATCGTCAAACCAAAGAATAAAATCACACATATCAACAATAATGGGATAAATATCTTCCGATTTTAAATCACCGAACATAAGCAGATAACAACCTGTTCTGCAACCCATAGGTCCAAAATAAACAATATCATCTTTATATGAACTGTTTCTGAGATAGGTAGCGCCGAGATGTTCAATTGAGTGAAGCGCCGCCATATCAACCGCGGGCTCTTTGTTGGGGGATGTGATGCGAAGGTCAAATGTGGTAACCACAACATTATCCCTTGTGTCTTTTCTTGAAACATAAATGCCGGGGTCTAAATTGAAGTGGTCAATTTTAAAACTTTCTATTCTGTCCATATCACATTACCTGCTCAATAAACTTATCAATAGATGCTATAAGGTCTGCGAGTTTTTGCTTAACCGAATCACTTGAATCGCTCTTGATACCATAATAGAACTTAATTTTAGGTTCTGTACCTGAGGGGCGTACTGCAAACCAACCGTCTTCTGTGAAGAATTTGAGAACATCAGATTTGGGCAAACCATCAATACCTTCTGAATAATCGAGTTTCTTAACAATGCTTATTGGCAACTCGTCATTTCTGAAGTGAGTCATAATGTTCTTTATCTGGCGGCTTCCGTCAATACCGGTAAGGGTAATTGTTTTAAGACTTTCGAGGAAGTAACCGTACTTTTCGTAAAGTGATTCAAGTCCCTCATAAAGTGACATACCGCGTGATTTATAGTCGGCAGCGGCCTCGCAAACAAGCATTGAAGCCACAACGGCGTCCTTGTCGCGGGCATATGTTCCCTTAAGATAACCATAGCTTTCTTCAAGACCAAAGATAAATCTTTCGGGATTGCCTGCATTTTCGCAGAGCTTAATTTGGTCGCCAATGAATTTAAAGCCTGTAAGAACATCAACAGTTTCAGCAGAGAAAGCGGAGGCAATCGCTCTTACCATTTCAGTTGTAACTATTGTTTTTACAACTAAGCCATTTTCCTTTGCAATGTTATTTTCAACATTTTTTCTTAAAATATATTCGCAAAGAAGACAACCTGTTTGATTACCATTAAGCACGACATATTCGCCTGCATTATTACGTACTACAACACCGATACGGTCACTGTCAGGGTCGGTACCGAAAATAATATCAGCGCCCTGCTGTTTAGCATATTTAACCGCAATATCAAATGCCTCGCTGTTTTCGGGGTTGGGGGATTTAACTGTGGGGAAGTTACCGTCGGGTAATTCCTGCTCGGGCACAACAAAAAGATTCTTAACGCCAATATCTTTTAAAATCTTTCTTACTGCAATATTTCCCGAACCGTGAAGAGGAGTGTATACAACCTTAAAATCTTCGGGAATCGAGGTTCCGAAGCCCTGTGCCTTTATAGCCTCATAATACGCCTTGTCAACATCTTCGCCTATTGAAATAAAGTTTGGATTTTCGCAGGTTTTAACATCATCAAAGATGTGTAAATCATCAATGAATTTAATGATTATATCAGCAGTATCGGGTGGAATCTGTGCACCGTCTTCAGCATAAACCTTGTAACCGTTATATTCCTTGGGGTTGTGGCTTGCGGTTATAACAATACCTCTGGCACAACCGAGGTATCTTACTGCAAAAGAAAGTTCGGGTGTGGGGCGAAGCGACTCGAAAAGATAGGTTTTTATACCGTTAGCGCAAAGTACCTTTGCGGCCTCAAGCGCAAAAAGGGCGGAATTGTTTCTGGAATCGTAAGCAATAACAACGCCTTTTTCTGCCAATTCTTCGCCGTGGCTTAAAACCTCTTGTGCTAAACCTTGGGTGGCTTTTTTAACGGTGTAAATGTTCATTCTGTTAGTGCCGGCACCCATTATGCCACGAAGACCGCCTGTGCCGAATTCAAGGTTTTTATAAAATCTGTCTTCAATTTCTTTTTCATTATCTTTGATTTCAAGCAATTCTGATTTTGTGGCTTCGTCCGCTTTTTCAAGCCACAAATCATATTGAGCCGTATAATCCATAATAATCCATATCCTTTCAAAGGTGTGTATTTTATTTGTGCGTGCCGCAAAACGGCACGCACAGGGTATTTTAGTTATTCTTGTCAATAAGTTTGCAGATAGACTCAACGCTTGTGTGGGTTGTGTAACCGTCTGCAGGAGTGTTCTTGCAGTAATCAATCATTTTTTCAACGGTTGTGGTTGCAACATGAAGTCTTGTATCGCTTGAAGCATAGTAAATGTAAATGTTACCATCTTTTTCAATAGCACCGTTACAGAAAGCAACATTTGAAACGTCACCAACGCGCTCTTCACCAATAGGAGCCAAGAAATATCCGCCGGGGGTATAAATAACCTTGGTGGGGTCCTCAAGAGAGGTCATAATGCAGTAAAGAACATAACGAAGACCTGCCGCTGTGTTTCTTACACCGTGGGTGATATGTAACCAGCCTTCTTTAGTCTTAATCGGAACTGCACCTGCGCCGTTCTTAACTTCCTTAATTGTGTGGTAGATTCTTGCATCAATAATCTTTTCTTCTTCGATTTTAGCGCAGGTCATATCATCAACAAGCGCACAACCGATGCCGCCGCCTGAACCAACATCGATAAATCCATCAGAAGGACGGGTGAAAAGAAGATACTTACCGTCAACAAATTCGGGGTGCAAAAGCACATTTCTCTGCTGATACTTGGTGTCAAGGTCGGGAAGTCTTTCCCAATTAACAAGGTCCTTGGTTCTTACAATACCGCACTTTGCAACTGCAGAAGAAGTATCGTTTACGGTTTTATCCTTTCTTTCGCTGCAGAAAAGACCGTAAATCCAACCGTCTTCATGCTGTGTTACACGCATATCGTAAACGTTGGTATCGGGCTCATCGTAAATAGGAAGACGAACGGGATACTTGTGGAACTTAAAGTTATCAATACCGTTATCGCTCTCACAAACTGCAAAGTAAGACTTTCTGTCATTACCTTCAATTCTGGGAACAAGAACGAATTTTCCGTTAAAGTAAAGCGCACCACTGTTAAATACAGCATTTACGCCGATTCTTTCAAGTAAGAAGGGGTTTGTTTCGGGGTTTAAGTCATATCTCCACTCAAGCGGGATATGCTCGTTGGTGAGAACACAGTCCTCATAACGGTCGAATATACCGTTATACCAATCCTCATTGATTTTGTTAGGCTTTTCGGTTATAGCTTTATGCTTAGCCTGAATTTTAGCAAGTTTCTCTTCAAAGGTTTTCATTGTATTAATTCCTTTCTTTTGGAAATTTTAAACTAATATCATTTTATAATAATGTTTTAAAAAAGTCAATTAAAAGCTTGATTAAAATCACATTTCGGGTTTAAAACTCGGCATTAATTCAAGTTTAAACAGATTCGCTTTGTGTTTGCGGTCAATAAGTTCCTTTTTTACTGGGTCAGCTATTTCGCCTGTGCGGATATAGATATCAAGTTCTGCATAGGTGAAGCCCAAATTTTCTTCATCGGTTTTGCCGCAAAGACCGTCAATAGGGGTTTTGTCTACCAATTCTTTTGGAAGTCCCAATAAATAGCCGATTTGCTTGATTTCGGTAACAGTTAAATGCGAAAGGGGAGAGAAATCGCCCGCCGCATCACCGTAACGCGTGGAGTATCCTACCCAGTCTTCCGAAAGATTGCAGGTGTTTGCAACTCTGCCGTTTACCGATTGGCTAACGGCATAAAGGGTGGACATTCTGATTCGAGGGGGAAGATTCACTCTGGATTGATTACTGATTTCAAGGTCCTCCGGTAAAGCGGAAATAAGAGAATCAATAGCCGCCTTAACATTTACCTCGTAATGCTTAATGCCAAGGTGATTTACAAGCAAATAAGCCATATCAATATCGCCCTGCACACCCTGCGGCATAAGCACACCTATAACGCGGTCTTTTCCCAAGGCTTCAACGCAAAGCGCGGCAACAATCGAACTATCCTTACCGCCTGAAATTCCAACAACGGCATTACAGTCTTTACCGTTTTTCTCGAAGAAATCGCGTATCCATTCAATACATTCGTTTTTGATTTTTAAAGCATCAAACATTTTTATCACCTTAAAGATTTGAATTTATAATATAAAATATTATATCATTATTTTTTTAAATATTCAACAAAGAAAACATTTTAATAGTAACTGTTTTTTAGATTGACATACATTTTTATTTGTAATATAATGTCGGTTGTGAATTTTAGAATTTAAAGAGATGAGAATTTGAAAGCAATAAGATTTTTAAAGAAAAATTTGGTTTTTTGCATTGCGGCTTTCGCGGCGGTTGTAACCTGCTTTTTTGTACCGCCCGATAAGGAATATTCGGGGTATTTTGACCTTAACACCCTTTCCTGTCTGTTTTTAACTCTGGCGGTTGTGTGCGCGCTGAGAAATATAAAGTTTTTCACAATTTTGGCGCGCAAACTTGTAAACCTTACGGGGAATCTGCGGTCACTATTTATGTTGCTCATAGTTATAACCTTTATCGGCTCTATGATTATAGCAAATGATATGGCGCTTATAACCTTTTTGCCGTTAGGGTACTTTGCGCTATCGGTAACAAGGCTTGAAAAATATATGGCATATCTGTTTGTGCTTCAAAATATATCGGCAAACTTGGGCGGTATGCTTACACCTTTCGGCAATCCGCAAAATCTTTACTTATATTCATATTTCAATATACCTACAGGCGAGTTCTGCAAAATTATGCTCCCCGGATTCTTGCTTGCAATTTCACTTTTAGCGATAGCCTGCCTTTTTGTAAAGCCTATAAAATTCACCATTTCAGATGATTTTGGCGAAAAACTAAACATAAAGAAAACGATTGTTTACTGCATACTGTTTTTGATATCTATTCTCATTGTTTTCAGGGTGATACCCTTTGTGGCAGGGCTTGTAATTATTCCTTTAATACTTCTTATAATGGATAGAGATTCGCTTTTAATGGTGGATTACGCCCTGCTCGGAACATTTTTCTTTTTCTTTATTTTTGCCGGAAATATGGCTAGAATTGATGCGGTTAATAACTTGCTTTCGGATTTATTGCAAAAGGACACGCTGTTAGTGTCTACAATGTCTTGTCAGTTTATCAGTAATGTGCCGTCGGCAATTTTGCTGTCAAGATTTACGGGGGACTATGCGGCATTGCTTATGGGTGTTAATATAGGCGGCACCGGAACGCTTATAGCCTCTCTTGCAAGCCTTATAACATTTAGTGAATTTAAACTTTTGCATCCCGAACAAACCAAAAAATATTTGGTTTTGTTCACCGTGGTGAATGTGGTGTTTTTAGTGATTATGACCGTGGCTGCAAAGCTATTCTTTATATAAAAATAACCCTGATGTGTTCATAATTTGCATCAGGGTTTATTAATTATTGTTTTTTTGCAATTTCCCAAAAAGCAACCGCAGCCGCGGCGGCAACATTAAGGGAATCAACATTGTGATACATAGGGATTTTAACGGTATAATCACAAGCATTAATTGTGGTATCGCTTAGTCCTTCACCCTCGGAGCCTAAAAACAAAGCAAGTTTTTCGGTGGTTTTAAGTTTTTGGTCGGTGATGTTTAGAGTATCATCTTTAAGTGCCAATGCGGCGGTTGTAAAGCCTTTTGATTTGAGATAATCCACCGCGTTTTGTGGTGACGGAAAATCGTTTTTGCCAAAAAAACACCACGGTACTAAAAACACACTTCCCATACTGACTCTTACGGTGCGGCGGTTTAGCGGCTCACTGCAATTATGAAAAAGCAAAACCGCATCTAATCCTAATGCCGCGGCACTGCGGAAGATTGCGCCAACGTTTGCAGAATCGCTAAGTCTTTCAAGTACGGCAATTCTTTTTGCATTTTTAAGCACTTCTTCCAAACTCTGCATTGGTGGGCGCTCCATAGCTGCGAGCAAACCGCGGGTAAGCTCAAAGCCTGTAAGCGAGGACAAAACCTTTCTTTCAGCGGTGTAAACGGGCACGTCGGAGCAACGGGCAATAATCTCCCTGCCGATTCCTTCAATCTGCCTTTCCTCCATGAGAAAGCTTTTAGGTTTGATTCCCTTGTCTAAAGCCACATCAATAACCTTTACACTTTCGGCAATAAATATATTTTCATCCCGTTTGAGCTGTGCGTCCGTAAGGGAAGTATAAACCTCAAGCTCGGGAGCATTAATATCTGTTATATTGATTATTTTAGGCATTTTTAAATTCCTTTTAAAGTATTGTTTCCATTCCGATTTTTTGGGGTTTCAGTCCCAATGATTCATAAAATCCAAGCGCCGATTTATTACAACTCCACACGTTTAATGTGAGATTATAACAATCGTTATCGCGTGCAAAATCCAAAGCGGCGAAATATAATTCTTTACCGATATGCTTTCCGCGAAGGGTCTCATCAACGCAAAGGTCATCAATGTAGAGGGTTTTAATATCGGTTAAAACCGAATTATCTGTATGTTGCTGGAATATGCAAAAGCAATATCCCTGAACTTCATCTTCGTCATTAACCGAAACCAAAATGGGGCGGGAGTTATCTGTAAGCATAATTTCAAGTTCGTTTTCGTTATATTTTGTGCCGATTTTAAATATATCGGGTCTGCCGTTATGGTGTACTAAATCTACTTGTGAAAGCAAATCCATAATTTTCGGTATATCTTTTTCTATTGCTTTTCTAACCATTTTAAAAACTCCCCAAATTTAAGATATGCTTATTATAGTTTATTTTAAAAAATTTTTCAATAAGATAATATTAAAAACAAATTATAGTTTGTCAGGATTTTTAAAAAATATGAATTGATATATTTTGTAGGGGTCGATGCCTACATCGACCCGATGAATCTTATAAATTTTGGCGGGCTTATGTGGGCATAAGCCCCTACACAATGTTAATTTACATATTGTAGGGACAGGCCTCCCGGACTATCCGTAAAATTTCATCTTTGCCTGCGGACGGTCGAGACGCCCGTCCCTACAAATGGTATACTTACATATCAAACATTTTTAAATAGCGTCGCAGACACAAAAATTACGCATTACAAATTACGCATTATGAATTTCAAACATCCTGATAAATTGTTAATTTATCAAAATTAAAGTTTATAGATATATAATTTTCCTATCTTTTTTAATTGCGTAATTCAGGGCGATTTCGGTTCCGCTTTTTCGGGAGGTGGGTTTGTTTTTTTCATCATAATAGACCACGCAAAACTCACTTTTATCAATCATCTCATAATTGCGCTTAATATATACTGCTTTGCCCGAATTTCTTAATTTTTCAGGAAAATAGGTGTCCTCGTAATTTTTCAAAAGAAAATTTTTGTATTGGTCATTTATATCGGGATATTCCGCCCTGACGTAAATTCGCTTTATGTTGGGGTGGTTTTGTTTTATACG
>JAZTXU010000266.1:0-4787 GCA_045636565.1 Acutalibacteraceae bacterium | reverse complement strand
TCTCGACTAACCTTATAACGAAAAGCATATTTTGGATTTGTGTTCATATTTTTTTGCTCCTTTTGGAATTTAGTTTTCTTCAAAAATTTCTTTTATAATTAATTCGTCATTATTTCAGTTGATTTTCATTGTTATGACAACTCTTTTTAATAAAAAAATTCATAAAAATCATTTCTGCTTTGATTATATATATGTCACATTAAAAAGTCAACAAAAAAAGTAAAAGGAAGCTAAAAAAATCAGCTTCCTTTTACTATTTAAGGGGTTTTGAGGAGAGAATTTCTCTTGTTGGAGAAATTATACCAATCGGTTGCGGCTTCCGTTTGGTACATCATTATGATACTATATATTTTTTTCGGTTTTATATATTTTTTGTATATAATTTGTGAATTAATTTTTAAAATTTTTCCGTTGTATAGAGAGTGTAATTCAGTCAATAATATCATTGTAAAACGAAAGGAATGATATTTTTGAAATATACTGAACGATACAAAAGAAAAAAGTTTAAAATTTCAGCAGGTTTTTATGCGGTTGTGGCGTGTTGCTTACTGCTTATAGGCGGTGCATCTTGGTTTTCACTTTCTAAAATTTCAAACACAGTTGAGGCACCTAAAAATAATGTGAGCCGTCAAGAATATAAGGACGACACTTCTTCATATATTGAAAGTGTACCCGAAATTCCTGAAATTACAGTACCTTCGGAAGAAACAACACAGAATGTTACCGATGTTCCTCACACCGGCAATAAGGATAATGTAAGTAAACCCCAAGAGCCGGTAATCGCTTTCACAATGCCTGTGCAGGGGAAAGTTTTAAAAGATTTCAGTAAAGACAGATTGCAATTTTCCGCAACCTACGGCGATATGCGAATCCATAAGGGCGTTGATATTGAATGCGAAAAGGGAACAAAGATAAGCGCTTGTGCCGACGGTACCGTTTTAGCGGTGGTGCGAGATGCTCACCTTGGCACAATTATTGAAATTGACCACGGAAAAGGAATCACAATAAAATATGCAACAATAAACAACCCAATCGTTAAAGAGGGAGATACAGTTAAACTCGGCGATATTATAGGAGATTCCACAACGGTACCAAGCGAATGTAATGATAAAAACCATATTCATTTAGAGGTATATAAGGACGGCAAATCAGTTTCACCACTTGAAACTTTAGGCTTAAAATAACCATACACTTCACATTTAATCATATCATCACATTATAACTTCTAAACTTCTTCACTATTACCTCTTATTTTTTACTCCAAGACACCTGCCCCCGTCCAATTCGTTTAGGGGCACAAACCCCGTACCTGTAAATTTTTTTACTATAGGTACGGGGTGATTTTATTTATTTTTGGCAGCAATCATATATTAAGCCTATGGTTTGGATAAAAATAACGGAGTTATACACTCCGTTATTTTTGGCGCGCCCAAAGGAATTCGAATCCCCGACCTTCCGCTTAGGAGGCGGACGCTCTATCCAGCTGAGCTATGGGCGCATATCTGTTTAGTTACTGTAAGCGGTGATTAAAATTTGAATTTAAACTCAAATTTGACTAACTTATTTTACAGTAACGGAATGATAAAGTCAACAATTAATTTCCAATTTTAGTTGTTGCGAATTTAATTTAATTATTTTAATATATATACTTGATATAAAAATACTCTTGTGTTATAATAAATTGATTATTTACAAAGGAGAGTATGCCTTGTTCACAGAATCTGGTAATTGCTCGGCTTTTGCAGAGCAAGAAGTATATATTGAACGTGTTTCAAAACAGTTGAGTTTGGTTTTTGATTATGTTCCCAAGGCTTGTGTTATAACATTCGGTTGTCAACAGAATGTTAGCGATTCAGAGCATATTAAGGGTATGCTCTGCAAAATGGGATACACTTTAACCGATGATGAAACCGAAGCGGATTTTATAATATTTAACACTTGTGCAGTGCGTGAACACGCTCAGGACAGAGTTTACGGTAATATTGGTAAAGTAAAGCAACTTAAAAAGGACAATCCAAAGCTAATTGCGGTGGTTTGCGGTTGTATGGCTCAGCAGCAGAGCGTGGCTGATAAAATTAAGAAAAGCTATCCATACATAGATATTGTTATGGGAACGCAGGTTTTTTACCGTTTGCCTGAATTTATTTATAAAAGGCTTAAGGGTTCCAAAAGAATTTTTGAATTGGAACTAAAAAATGAGGCTATCGTTGAAGATGTGCCCGTAAGCCGTGATAAAAGTTTTAAGGGATGGCTTCCTATTATGTACGGATGCAATAATTTCTGTACTTACTGCATAGTGCCGTATGTAAGGGGTAGGGAACGCTCACGCGAGCCTGAAAAAATCCTTGCAGAAGCACGCGCTATGGTCAAGGCAGGATATAAGGATATCACGCTTTTGGGTCAAAATGTTAATTCTTATGGTAAAGATTGTGAGCACGGAATCACTTTTGCAAAACTTCTTCGTATGATTAACGATATTGAGGGTGATTTTGTGATAAGATTTATGACATCTCACCCGAAGGATTGTACCATTGAACTGCTTGATACAATTAAAGAGTGCAAAAAAATAAGCCGTCATCTGCATTTGCCCTTCCAAAGCGGAAGTGACAGAATTTTAAAACAGATGAACCGTCATTATGACAGAAAGACGTATTTAAATTTAATTAAAGCCGCAAAGGAAAGAATCCCCGATGTATCGCTTACAAGTGATATAATTGTTGGTTTCCCCGGTGAAACCTATGATGATTTTAAAGACACTTTGAGCCTTGTGGTAGAAGTTGGATTTTCTTCACTTTTCACATTTATTTATTCGCCGCGCGAGAATACTCCTGCCGCTGCTATGCCTGACCCGATCTCCCGTCAGGAAAAGGGAAAATGGTTTGATGAGCTACTTAAATTGCAGGAAAAAATTGCTGCCGAAAATGTGAAACAGCATATCGGTAAAACTTATAGAGTTTTGTGCGACGGCGTTGAGGATGAGGGTGTTCTTTCGGGGCACTCTAACGGTACTATATCTGTTGAGTTTGAGGGTAATACCGATTTACTCGGACAGTTTGTTGATGTTAAAATCACAGAATACACAAACACCTATAAAGGTGAAATAGTAAAATAATTTTAGTGAGGTTATAAAAATGAATGTTATTGAGCAAGTAAGAATTTTAGGAAAAGCTATTCAAGCTGATGAGCGTTTTATTCGCTACGCTAAGGCTAGACTTGAAAATGATAATAATGCAGAGCTTCAAGCTGCTATCGGTAAATTCAACATTATAAGAATGGAGCTTGACCGTGAAATGCAGGCTGATGAAAAGAATGACGAAAAGGTAAAAGAACTTAACGAACAACTTCGTTCAGTTTACGGTGATATTATGTCTGCTCCTGCTATGGTTGAATATAACACCGCAAAGGCAGCTCTTGATTCACTTGTAAATGAAATCAACACTGTAATTTCAAAAACACTTGACGGTGAAGACCCCGAAACCTGTGATACAACCGCTTGTACCGGTAGTTGCGCTACTTGTGGTGGTTGCCATTAATTAATTACTGAATGTTTTTAAAGGTTAGGTGAAAATAAAGTTGGATACCAAAAAACCATCCCCGATGATGGAGCAATATTTTCAGATAAAAGAAGAAAATGCTGACAGTATTCTGTTTTTCAGAGTTGGCGATTTTTATGAGATGTTCTATGAAGATGCTAAGACTGCTTCCGAAGAACTTGATTTGGTTCTTACCGGTAAGGATTGCGGTCAGAGTGAGCGCGCACCTATGTGCGGTGTTCCATATCATAGCTGTGATGCTTATATTGCCCGTCTTATAGAAAAGGGATATAAGGTATCCATTTGTGAGCAGGTGGAAAATCCTGCAACGGCAAAAGGTATCGTTAAAAGAGAAATTATAAGAACTATCACTCCGGGCACTGTTATTGAAGATAATATGCTCGAAGAGGGTGTTAATAATTATCTAGCTGCCGCAGTTGTAAATAAAGATTCTGCTGCACTCTGTTTTACCGATGCTTCAACCGGTGAATGTTATGTTACCACCTTGCCTGATGAGGGAGTAACACAGCGACTTATTGATGAATTTTCTCGTTTCAGACCGCGAGAGGTTTTACTTAGTGAAAAACTGATCAAAGAAAATAAAGATTTGGCAAATTTCTTAGATGTTTATTTCACAGGTGTTGTAACCCTTAGAGAAGATAGTTGCTTTGATATTAAGAATACTGAAAACAGAATATTGAAGCATTTTTCTGTTTTAAGTACCGAAAATATAGGTCTTGCAGACGGTGGCAATGCCGCTGCGGCTTTGGGAGCGGTACTTGAGTATTTATACGAAACGGGTGTTACTGGAAAAACTTCCGTAAACCGTGTTCAAATTTACACAAACGAACAGTATATGCACCTTGATATGACCGCGGTACGCAATTTGGAACTTGTGGAAACTATGCGCACCAAGGCCAAAAGAGGCTCACTTTTATGGGTTCTTGATAAAACAAAAACCGCTATGGGTAAGCGCCTCTTGCGCAGTTGGATAACCAAACCGCTTATGAATATTGCACACATAACCCTTCGCCAGAATGCAATTGATGAACTTTGTTCAAATACTATTTTGCGCGGAGAGATATGTGAATATTTAAGCGGTGTGAGGGATATTGAAAGAATTATCACAAAAACCGTTTACGGTACCGCAAATGCCAGAGATTTAAATTCTTTGGCACTAACTTCTGTTAATTTTCCTGTTATTAAAGACCTGCTTAAAAATGTAAACAGCAATCTTTTAAAGGAAATTTATAA
>JAZTXU010000265.1:0-3039 GCA_045636565.1 Acutalibacteraceae bacterium | reverse complement strand
TCTTCACAAAGCAACAGCTTTTCGAGATTAGGAGTAAGAGAACCGAAAACTTCCTCTACATCGTATTGGTATTTTTCCGGGTAACCATCGTGTACTAGATACAAAAGGGAACTATCCCTATTGCGGCAAACCTCTAAATAATTAGGTGTAACACCTAAATCTGCGGCCACCGCATTGCGGTAACGTGGATTTTTGTAGTAAATAATGACATGCCAATGTGGCTTTTTCAATTCACCAGCTACATGATCTGCACTTTCGTCAGTTTCCCAAGTATCTTTATCGTGAAGAATAGCCGCATAGGTATAGCCATTTTTTTCGAGAATGTCAATGCAGTTAACGTGTGTTTCATCCTCTGGATAGAGAACAGCACACCAACATCTTGAGCGAGAATTATCCATTTAATGAACTCCTTTGACACATGGCACAGCCGCCGCTAGGTCGTAGTGCGGCGGCCTGTGTCAACCGAGGATTTTATGCAATCCTACAAGTTGACACCTGCCGTTTTAATTCATTTACAATCTCCATAGTGGAGTAGAGAGTACTATGCAGACCCTCTATACGTTTACGCAACTGAACATTTTCAGCACGCAATTTGTCCATTTCTCCAACCATATTTTGCAAAGCTAATAGATCAGCTAACGGAACTTGAACAAGCCATGATGAACCGGGTGAATCACGAGTACCATTGTTCATAGCTATGACCACCTTATTTCTTTACGGGGTCAATATAATCAACAAAGCCAAACCGGGTAAAACCAATATCGTAAATCTCACCGGGCTGAGGGGGACGGACAAGCAGACCTGTATCACGAGATACAGTGATTTTGTCCACACGATTACCAGTGAGATTCGCATTGCGAGGGGGAGAGCAGTCAATGACATGGAGAATATCCATATCGTAATCCTTGCCGGACTTCTTAGAAGTGCCTTTCATATGCTCGATTCCGATAATCTTGTACTGTGCCATAATTTTTTCTCCTTTACTTTTTCAAAATTGTTTGTTATATTTACTCTGTGGTATCAGCACAGGAGTTTACATAGTCTAAATGCCTTTGATACCATTGTGTCATACCTCTAGCTTTGTACCAACCCTTGCGACTTTTAGCCGCAATGTTTCTATACATAAAACAACCTAACTCAGAAGAATAAACTAAATCCCTACCATCAAAATATACAGCACAATCTGGATTCTTATATAACCAATCTGCTAAAATACCCAATTTGTGATAAGTAACTTTAATCTCCAAGTTATAAGCCATTTTTCATTTCCCCTTATTTGATTTTTAGAAAGGAGGGAAGTGCAATAAAATTCATAATAGACCAAATTGCACACGAGATTGTTCCACTCGACAAAATAGAACAATTATTCAATCTATGGCTTAAAATAACAAATTTCTTCAACAAAAACTTTCACACATCGTCACTAAGCAATTTTGTTGGTGCGTTTGTAATAATAGCAGTAATCACAATAACACCTAAATTCATTATTAAGCTTTTGAAAGAACTCTAATGCACTCCCCTATTGGCTTTAGTAAATACCACATACGTGTAATATTTACAGTAATAAAATACCACAAGAATGTAATATTTTCAATATGGCAAATTACACAAAATTAAGAAGGTGCATTTATGCTAAATTACGGAAATAGACTAAAACAAGCAAGAAAAGAAAGAGGATTAACGCAAATTGAAATGGCAGAGCAAATGCATATATCACAAACATCATACCAGAGAA
The DNA here is from genome assembly GCA_045636565.1 of Acutalibacteraceae bacterium. Classification (GTDB taxonomy): domain Bacteria; phylum Bacillota; class Clostridia; order Oscillospirales; family Acutalibacteraceae; genus UBA737. Next base: position 1,304 of record JAZTXU010000265.1, on the reverse strand, counting down.
TGGAAAGCGGCATGCACGACTTAAAAATGTCAACAATATACAGTATCTGTAAAATATTACACATTTCAGCAGATTGGCTATTAGGCTTAGATTTTAATTTTGAAGATTTTTAACCATTAAAACAAAATAACCGGGGAGAAGTATCTCCCCAGCAACCCCTCTCGGAAGATTCCAAAGCCGGGTTGCAGTGGTAGTCGAAAAATTGTACTTCTAACCGACTAATTAAAAAGAGGACAGGTATCGAACCTGTCCTCTTTTTGCTGTCCTCGACGGACAGCAAGAACGGGGGAATAATGAATCAGGGAATATCTGCGGATATTCCCTGAAACGCCTGCACTGCTTATCTTGTCAAGCACCGGGTCTTTAGGGATAGTATTTTTTTCCTTTGCGGTAGAAAATTTGTTGATTTCTGCTCGTCGGGAAAAAAATCTCCAGTCCCTAAAGACCGCTAAGCCTTAGCCTAGCTTCCGGCTAAGGCTTTGCTTGACAATCTAATCAGCTGCAGGCAGGAAATAAGACAAAATTACCCACCGTCGCCGGTGGATAATTTTATCTTATTATCCTATATAGAAATTAAGAACCCGCCGCGGAGCAAAGTAGTCACTACCTACAGAGCTACACGGCGGTAAAGAGGGGGGTGGTTAGATTGATTGTAGAAACCGAGTATGGTTATCTGTATAATGGCGTGTTATATGCAACATTCAGTGAGGCAGAACAAGCCAAAGCAGATAGCTAACTGCTCCCCAGTTTGGGCGGTCTGGGTCACCAAAACCGCCTACACCATAATACCATACCAAAATCTAAATTGCAAGGAGAATTTTACTATGTCAGAAATCTATGCTCACAGAACTTACGAGGTCACTTTCAACAATCCCAAGTACAACGCAACTTATAATTTTATCCGTGAAAAAAGCGGAGCATTTCAGTACGGCAATCAAACCAGTGTTGTCATTCTCCGTGGTGACGAAATGAAAGATATCATAGACACACGATATGATCCGTTGGTTATGAAAAATTTTGACCAATGGTGCGAAGAATGGTTAAAAACAGCCTTTAGGAAAGATTTAGAGCCAAAGTGGGAGAAAATGAAAGGTCAACCATACTTTGCATAATACATAAAACAGGGTCTATCCGAAAGGGTAGACCCTAAATTTATATTTACTTTTGATATATTGTTTGATACAATGAACGCAACAAAATAATTTTTTGTTATGTGTTAAAAATCACGCCCCCGGTCAAGCCGGGGGGCGTGATTTTCATTTATGCCTTTTCTTGTTTTCTGCTACCAAAACAGGGAAGTCCTG
>JAZTXU010000264.1:0-7432 GCA_045636565.1 Acutalibacteraceae bacterium | reverse complement strand
AAGAAGTCAACCTCTAAATTTCTGCGAGTTCCTGAATTTTCAATCAAAAAATCAAGGGCGCGCTTGCCCACTTCAAGGCTCATAATCGCTCTGTCACCATGATATTTGCCCTGACTTGCAAAGCAATACGAACAATTCAGGTTGCAGGTGTGTGCCACATGGAGACAAAGTGCCTTTATAATACCTGCACTTTTCTGTTTAAGGTCGCCTGCCATGGTTTTAAAAGTGTCTTCCTTGAAGAGTTTGCCCGCCTGCTTTAATTCTTCAATCTGCAATAAGCAATCGGCAATTTCATCGGGGTTAACATCCTCTTTATCACCGTGTTTTTTGATGATTTCGGCGGTAATTTCCTCTTTTGAGTGGGTTTCATACATTTCAATTATATCATAAGCCACTTCATCCACAAGATGTACCGAGCCCGAGTAAACATCGAGCACGATATTAAGACCGCCTAATTTATAACAATGAATCATTTAAATTTTCCTTCCCAAATGCTCTTGGATTCTTAAACTACGAAAAATGCCGCCTTTCTGGCGGCATTCGCGTTTTAAAATTTCAAATAATTACTTATTTGTGTTTTCGCATTCCTGGTTTGCAATACCACAACTGGTCTTGCAAGCAGACTGGCAAGAAGTCTGGCATTCGCCGCAACCGCCGTTTTTAGCGCTTTCGCAAAGATTCTTAGTTTCTAAAGTCTGAATACGTTTCATATCTCTCAACCTCCAAGGCTATATATTTTGTATCATTATATCACATTTCGGGTGATAAGTCAATGCCTCCCACTTAAAATAATTTTGGATAAATCCAATCAATTTTAGCAGGTATTATGTAAACCGAAAGAAAAAGGTTAAACTTTGATTCATTCTCTATTCAGAAGCCAATTTCTTGGCAAATTCTGCGAGTTCAGCATCGCTGTAAAATTCTATTGTTAGTGTGCCTTTGCCTTTACCTGTCGGTTTTATGTTAACCTTGCGGCGCATTTCATTTTTGAGCGAAAGTTCAACCTCGCTGTAAAAATTGGGTTTTGTATTTTTCTCTTTTTTAGAGGTTTTATTGCCCTTTCCGAAAGACGCCATTCTCTCAAGGTCGCGCACAGAGGCACCACCGATTGCAAGCGGTAAAAGCTTTTTACGGGTTTCTTCGTTTTCGCAGGAAAGCAAGGCTCTTGCATGGCCTGCGGTGATTTTGCCTGCCCTTAACGCTTCTAATTCATCCTCATTAAGGCTTAAAAGTCTTAGCGCATTTGTAACCGCACTTCTCGACTTACCCATTCGGGTTGCAACCTCTTCTTGGGTGAGTTCAAACTCATCAATGAGTGCACGGTAACCGAGCGCCTCTTCAACCGCGTTCAAATCTTCACGCTGAAGATTCTCAATAAGCGCCAATTCCATAAGGGTGCGGTCATCGGTATCCTTAATCATAACCGGCACATCCTGCACCCCGGCAATACGGCAGGCACGCCAACGGCGTTCACCTGCAATAATCATATATCTGCCTTCTGTTGTGGGGCGAACCACAATAGGTTGTATAAGACCATGTCTTGCGATACTGTCCGCAAGTTCGTTTAAAGCACCTTCATCAAACTCTTTTCGGGGCTGATTTCGGTTGGGCTCAATATCATTTATGTTCACAGTAACCGCGGATTCGGTATCGGTTGAGTTATCGTTAAAGAGTGCGTCCAAGCCTCTGCCGAGGCCGCCTTTTTTTGCTGCCATATTAACCTCTCCTATTCTTCTTTAAAAATTCTTTTGCCAAATCGTTATATGCGGCGCTACCCTTGGAGCGTTTATCGTAATACTGAATGGGCATACCGTAACTCGGAGCCTCAGAAAGCCTTACCGCACGCGGAATTGCCGATTTATAAAGTTTGTTTGCGAAATATTTTTTGATTTCCCCAACAACCTGCTGAGTGAGATTCAATCTGCCATCATACATAGTGAGAACGATTCCCTCGATTTCAAGGGTTGGATTGTATAATCTCTTAACCTGACGAACGGTTGCCATTAGTTGTGAAAGTCCTTCAAGGGCAAAATATTCACACTGGATGGGTACAAGAACAGTATCACTCGCGTTGAGTGCGTTTATAGTAATAAGTCCCAAAGACGGCGGACAATCTATAAATATGTAGTCATATTTTTCTCTCACGCAGGCAAGCGCCATTTTAAGTTGAGATTCGCGGCGGTCAATTTCAATTAAATCTACCTCTGCAGCGGCTAAATCGATAGATGCCGGTACGATATCCACACCTTCAAATTGAGTTTCAAGTGCAGCACCGGCGGCGGTTGCTTTGCCTATTAAAAGTTCATAAGAAGTGAGTTTTGCCTCTTTTTTATTGATTCCGTAACCGCTTGTGGTGTTGCCCTGAGGGTCGGCATCAACAAGAAGTACCTTTTTGCCTGCAAGACCCACCGCCGCCGCTAAATTTACGGCGGTTGTGGTTTTTCCAACGCCACCTTTTTGGTTTACAATAGAAATTATTTTTCCCATAAATTTTCTCCCAAAAATCAAATGTTTCACGTGAAACATTATAAATTTGTGTTTAACAATATTATTATATCAGTATATTGGGAAATTGTAAAGTTTTTTTGTGTTAAATTGTAGTTTGTCGAGTGCCTCGACGGTCAATCCGTGGAGGTTTTGATATTTGCCAAACCTTTACCCCGATGGCGAGTTCACATTTCAAATTATAGTTTGTCGGGATAATATCAATGTAAATTAGCTCGTCAGTTAGCCTTCCCCAGCGGGGAAGGTGGCACGAGGAACGAGTGACGGATGAGGAGATAACCATTTAAATAATGCTGATTTTTCTCTCCTCATCCACCGCTTTAGCGGTCCCCCTTCTCCGCTGGAGAAGGCTTTTTTCTAAATTAACTCACATATAAATTGTAATTTGAAATGTAAACTCGTCATCGGGGTAAGGGTTTGGCAAATATCAAAACCTCCACGGATTGACCGTCGAGGCACTCGACATTCGATAATCATTATAATGATTATGTTCAATTATTGATTCGGCATAATTTTTTAGCTTTCAAATACATTACTCCCGATATCAACTGCATTATTGCGGCGGCGGTTAAAAGAATCGGTATTGGCACCACTGCTGCAAGTGCTGTACCAATAAGGGTGCTGGTGTTGGTTATTACCAAGCGCCACGCATTGTAAGGCCCTGCAATTTCCGCAGGCACAACATAAACGAGCATACTCGGCACACCGTAATCCACAAGGTTTTTTCCGAAAAAAACCACCGCATAAACCCCTAAAAAAACAATGGGGTTATTAATTAACAGTAACGGTATTGGAAGAAACAGAAAACTGCCTAAAAGCACAAAGTTTGCAGGAAATATTTTAAGCGAAAGCCAACCAAACAAGGCACACCCAATAAGCATTGAAACCGATTGAACCGATACTATTGCAGATGAAACCGATTCATCAAAGCCTAAATCAAGCGCAATGGCAGGCATAACCGCCGTAACACCTGCGCCGAGTCCTCTTAATGTATTAGCAGGCAGAAGTTTAAGAAAAACGGGTTCTTTGAACATTTTAATGAGCGAAATTTTGTTTTCTTTTTTAATTTCGGTGGCTTTACCACTTATGTTTTTAAGCATCATGGTGCACAAACCACTTGTTATCACCATCGTTGCCGACAAAGCAAAGGCTATAAGCATAATTTTTTCGTAAGCAAAAATTTTACTAAGTGTTGAAACAACCGCACCCATTGTGAGGGTTATAACCGATGAAGTTATGCCGATAACCGATGAAACGGCTCCGTAATGGGTGACATCCATAATGAAATACGGCAGTTTATAGTCGCAAACGGTTTGCAAACCGAGTGTTACCGATTGCACAATGGCAATTCCCATAAACAATGCGAAAATAATGGGGGAAGCCGTTTTTGAAAAACATAGCGGAATGAAGAAAACAAAGGTAATTCCGTTTAACAAAAGCGCAGTACCTGCCCGTTTGAAAATATTTCCTTTATCTGCAAAGCGTGAGAATAAAACTATTGTGAGCACATTTGCCGCCTGCAAAACGGTGGAAAAGGCATAAATATACTTTGTTCCGAATCCCAAAACCGCAAGCAAGGTTTGAATAAGCGGTCCGCTTGCGCATTGTAAAGAAACCGCCCTTAAAACCGACATTGCAGAAAAAAGAACTTTATTTTTCGTCTCTGCTTTCATACAGTGAAAATTCCCCTTGCTTTTTGTAATTCAATAATATACAATTTTATCAAACCGTTTTTAAAAAGTAAATTTCCAAAGAGGACAGTTTTTTAACACCATGTCCGTTTGGAGCATATTTGGGGTGGGCAAAATGGAAAGCAGTACAAAATTTATTGATTATGAATACATTGCGGAAGGCTTGCAACTTAATGTTCTGTTCGGAAAAGCGCCCAAAATAAAGGAAGAAGTTGAAGAAACTCCGCCAAACGGATTTCACACTCATTTCTGGTATGAACTGTTTTTTGCCAAGGATGATGCCCTCACTTTTCACACAAGGGAGCGGGATATAACCGTACTTCCGGGGCACTTTCTTTTGGTACATCCAACACATCCGCATTATGTAACAAAAAACGACCCCACGCCTGTTTTTTCGTTTACGGTGACCACAAAATCCGAAAAACACTTAAAACACCCCATATTAGAGGCGTTAAAAAGCCAAACTTCAAGAATATTTAAAACCGATTCGGCTTGTAATATGTTATTTAGTTTATTAACATCTGCTTTTGAGCGCGAAAATGCGAGGGAAGCGGCAAATTATATCTTCGGATTTTTGCTTCACATAAGCGATTTGCAGGTGGTTTCTGAGGAAAAAGCCGTTTTTGACAGTGATATTTCCAGAATTTTCAAAATTGACCTGATTATCACCGAATATGTGCTTAAAAATAAGCCTATAAGCCTTAAAGAGCTGGCGAAAAAACTTAATATTTCCACCCGCCAGTTAGCCCGCATTTTCGATAAAAAATACGGTTGTTCATTCACCGAAAAAATAACAAAACTTAAAATGGAAAAGGCAACAAGGCTTTTAAAGGAAGGCAGAAATATTTCCGAAGTTGCGCGCGAATCGGGATATTCCTCAACCAAGGGATTTTATTCGGCATTTTATTCGGTATTCTCAATTACTCCGGGGGAATATAAGAACGCCCACGGCGTCGGTTGACAAAATCGGGAATATAGTATATAATGATTAAGATTATATAGTAATCAAATATATTTTAGGAGATGGTTCTGTGGACGACAGTCCTGCGGGGGGTATAATATGGAAGGCATAGTTCCTGTTTTACTCTTCGTGCTGCTTATTTTATGCAGCGCATACTTTTCCGGTACGGAAATTTCTATAGCATCGGTAAACCGCATTCATATGATGAGCCGTGCATCAAAGGGAGTAAAGGGCGCAAAGCGCGTGCTTAAAATTCTTGATAATTTTGATGAGGCGTTGTCGGTATTGCTTATCGGCAATAACATTGTGAATATTGCGTGTGCCACTTTAGCCACCGTAATTGCCGCAGATTTATGGGGAACCGGCGGTGTTGCTATTGCCACGGTTGTCACCACCGTTGTGATTTTTATTTTCGGTGAGATTCTGCCCAAAAGTTTTGCCCATTCTTGTAATGAGCGTTTTGCTGAGGTATCATCGGGCATTCTTTTAGGTTTAATGAAACTTTTAAAACCCTTTTCGGTTTTCTTTACAAGCCTTTCGGCGCTAGTTTCAAAGCCTTTTAAAAAACATACCGAAAACCAAGTTACAATGACTGAGGACGAACTTTGTGACATTGTTGAAAACATATCCGAAGAGGATGATTTTGATGAAGACACAGGCAAACTCGTTAAGTCTGCGCTTCGTTTTTCAAACTCAAAGGCTCACGAGGTTATGGTGCCGTGGGATGATGTTCAAAAAATTTCCACGGGTTTAAAAACACCCGAAATTCTTGAAATCGTAAAAGATTCTGTTCATTCAAGAATCCCTGTTGTTGACCGTAACGGCAATATTAAGGGTATTCTTCAAATCAGAAAGTTCCTAAAAGCGTATATTAAACTCAAACATAACATCATTTTAGCCAGCGTTATGGATTATCCTTATTTCGTAAACGGTGAACTGCCGATTGACGAAGCGCTTACCGAAATGAGCAATCACCGAAGAAATCTTGCGATTGTGCGCGGTGAAAATGGCGAAATCGCAGGTGTTCTCACGGTTGAGGACATTTTAGAGGAACTTGTTGGCGAAATTTACGATGAAGACGATGTTGGAGGTGACAACGATGAGTGACACCTTCAGTTATCTTGCAATATTTTTACTTGTGTTTGTGTCGGCGTTCTTTTCCGCAACAGAAATTGCTTACGCCAGCGTGAATACCGCAAGGCTTAAGGCAAAAAGGCAGGAAAAGGAGAGCCTGAGTCTTATGCTTGCTTGCAAAATTGCCGATAATTATGACAGTACACTTAGCGCAATACTTATCGGTAATAACCTTGCAAATACCGCATCATCTGCAATTGCTACCCTCATTGTTTTGGAAATGAATCTTCCTTCTTGGGTGGCAACCGTTGTTATGACCCTTATTGTGCTTACTTTCGGTGAAATTATCCCCAAGGTGCTTGCAAAGCAGATGTCGGAAATTTTTTGCACCATAACTTCAATTCCGGTTTATATTCTCTCGGTAATATTAAAACCCATAACTTTGCTTATTACGGGTATTATAAAACTTTGTTCTTATTTTTGGAAAGAAAATATTTCGGACAGTGATTCGGTTTCTGAGGACGATTTCGAGAATATTATCGATATTGTTGAGGATGAGGGCGTGCTTGACGAGGAGCAGTGCGACCTTCTTCAAAACGCGCTCGATTTTGATGAGGTTTTAGCCTATGAGGTTATAACCCCGCGTGTTGATATGGAAGCACTCGATATACGAGACCCTTATGAAGTGAATCTTCGCAAAATTGCTGAATGTACCTATTCACGTATGCCGGTTTATGAGGACACGCCGGATGAAATTATCGGTATTCTTCACCTTAACCATTTTTACAAGGCATTAGTTTCAAAGGAAAGAGTGAATATCCGCGAACTTTTGCTTCCTGTAATCAAGGTACACAAAACAAAGCCCTTACCCGATGTGCTTGAACAGATGAAAGAAACCAAGTCGCATATGGTGGTGGTGCTTGATGAATACGGCGGCACAACCGGTATTCTTACCATGGAAGATGTTTTAGAACAACTTGTTGGTGAGATTTTCGATGAATCGGATGAGTTTGAGCCTGAGTTTGTTTGCATAGATGATACTCATTTCGAGGCAAACGGTGATATGCGAATTTATGACTTTTTCGATGAATTTGATATTGACATTGAAGAAGATGAAGATTTTGAAGCAGAAACCGCAACCATCGGCGGATGGGTTGCCACAATGCTTGACGGTGAACCCGAAGAAGATGCGAGTTTCACC
>JAZTXU010000263.1:0-2466 GCA_045636565.1 Acutalibacteraceae bacterium | reverse complement strand
GAGATTCGCTCCGTTCTTACCTGTCACAGCCATCACGGCGTATGTAAGAAGTGTTACGGTCGTAACCTTGCAACCGCTAAGCCCGTTACCACAGGTGAAGCTGTTGGTATCGTTGCCGCTCAGTCTATCGGTGAACCCGGTACACAGCTTACAATGCGTACCTTCCATACCGGTGGTATCGCAAGTACAGAAGATATCACACAGGGTCTTCCCCGTGTTGAAGAACTCTTCGAAGCAAGAAGACCCAAGCGTTGCGGTCTTATCGCTAAGATTGACGGTACAGTTCGTATTGTTGAAGAGAAGAAGAGTAATGTTGTTGTTATCACTAATGATGAGCTTAAGACCGAGGAAAAGGTAACTATTCCTTACGGTATCCGTCCTCTTGTTAAGGATGGCGATGAGGTTAAGGCAGGCGATATGCTCATTCCCGGCGCTAAGTATCCTCAGGATATTCTTGAGGCTCAGGGCCCCGAGGCTGTTCAGCAGTATATCATCGCCGAAATTCAGAACGCTTATCGTACACAGGGTGTTGATATCAACGATAAGCACATTGAGGTTATCGTTCGTCAGATGATGAAGAAACTTCGCATTACTGATCCCGGTAGCACCGATTTATTGCAGAATGTAAGTTATGAATACAAAGAAATTTCTGATGCAAATGCCGCTGTTCAGGCTCGCATTGATGCAGGCGAAGAAGACCTCAAGAAGGCTACCTATCAGGCAACATTGCTTGGTATTACAAAGGCTTCTTTGGCTACGGAATCCTTCCTTTCAGCCGCTTCCTTCCAGGAAACAACACGTGTTCTTACCGAAGCTGCAATCAAGGGCAAGGCAGACCCGCTCTTTGGTCTTAAAGAAAATGTTATTATTGGTAAACTTGTGCCCGCAGGTACAGGTATGAAGTGTGAGGAAATTTCTCCCGCTGCATATAATAAGACCGATGATGAAACATTTGAGGTTGAAGAGGTTTACGAAGTTCCTGAAGAAATCACAGAAACCGCAGAGGTTGAGGAATAAGCCGTTTTGCGGTGTAATCCTAAATGAAGATGATTCTATAATCGGGTTTTAGCGATTTATTTCGCAAGAATTTAATAGAATTAACCCCTGTATTTCCGCAATGGAAATACAGGGGTTGTTTTATTTAAATAAGATTATATGATTAGTTTTCAGAATTTCCTTTTAGATTTATAAAATGTGATTTATATGTGTTGCAAATTTATTTTGATTTTTCTTTTATCATTTATTTGGGATGTGAAACTTTTTATGTGCGTAACCACATTTTTTGCATAAATCCTCTGCCGCTTTTCTGCATTTAAAATCCTCAACCATGCGAAAAGCCCGCTTTGAATGGAGGATATCTTCGATATCATCATTATATATGTTTCCGAGGTTTATAATTCCTTCACTGTCAAGGCAACAAGGAACCACGGTGCCGTCAACCAAAATTCCGAATTGGTCTTTTAGTCCGTAACAGAAAAATCCGTCTCCCTTGATTTCGGCATCTTTATCAGGCCATTCAAACCGTTCGCCGAATTCAAGATAAATTCCATCGCGAATTTTAATTCCGCGGTTATTTTCCAACCATTCGCCCGAAATGTTTTCTTTTAAAATGTTCAATGAAATTTTGTTTTTGCCATCGTCAAATCCGTTGTTCCAAAGTCGAAAAACTGTAATAATTCCATTTTTGGCGGCGGTTTTTGAAAAATCGGCAAGTTCGGTTATATATTTTTTCCTATCTTCATCGGTGCCATTTTCAAAACTGTGCAGTGAAATGTTGATTTTATGCACGCCCGCCTCTAAAAGTTCCACTTTGCGGCGATTTAAAAGTGTGCCGTTTGTGGTTATAATCGATTTATACCCTCTTTCAGTAGCCATTTTCACAAATTCAGGAAGATTTGGGTGGGTAAGCGGCTCTCCCATAAGATGATAATATAAATATTTTGTGTGGTTTGCGAGTTTATCAAGAATAAGGCTGAATTCATCTTTGCTCATCTGTTGCGCTGGTCTTTTGTGACCGTGGCAAAACGAACAGTTCATATTGCATATATTGGTAATTTCCACATAAACTTTGTTGTACATCTCTTCACCTTTGTGCCGTGAGCGTAAAAATTAATTTTCCTTGTTCGAAACCAGCGTATCTTCCTTACCTTTGTATACCACAAGTTTGCAAAACAAAAATTCAAGCACAAAATTTGCAAGCATAGTTAAAATTAAAATCAAAAAATCGTTTACACCATGGTTTTCTGCCAAACTTCCAAGATATGTGGATAGCGGAGTAAAAATCAGATAAAATCCAAATACTTTTGCCATGGCGGCAGGTACATTTGCAGCGGATTTAAATGTGTATTTGCGGTTTAAAGTAAAATTCCAAAGAATTGAAAGTATTAAAGAAGTGAGATACGGAATCCAGTAATCTTTAATAAAAATTTCAAGTAACGCGAAAGAACCGATTTGAATTGCTCCTGC
>JAZTXU010000262.1:0-5757 GCA_045636565.1 Acutalibacteraceae bacterium | reverse complement strand
TAAAATTTTAAGTCTTTCAGATTCTGAGGTTATTTCTGCTTTATATGTCGGTTTAACGGCACCGCCGCACGAAAGTTCGGGTCGGATTCTGTAAACCTCATAAACTAAATTGCAATATAATTTTGCAACATTTTCATTAGTGGTTTGAATTGATATTCTTTTTAGCGAAAAGGCTCTTGCAAAAAGCATAAAACCATACACCATTGAAGGTTTACAACAGCCTTGTACTCTGAGCGATGCCAATTCGTTCTTTACTTCTGCACAAAAAGACATACCGTCACCTTTTCTGAATATCACGATGAACGGTTATACAATTGAAATTCTGTTCTTTAAGATGCGCTGCTATAAGTTCGGCAAAAGTAACCGAGCGATGCTTTCCTCCTGTGCAACCGAAGGCGATTACAAGTTGACTCTTACCCTCTTTTGCGTACAAAGGAACTGCACAGTCAATAAAATCAACCAGCCTTTTATAAAATGTGCAACTTTCATCACTGTTCATTACATAACTTCTTACTTCTTCTTGCAAACCGGTTTTCTCTTTAAGTTCATCAATATAAAAAGGATTCGGCAAACATCTCACATCAATAACAAGGTCTGCTTCGGTATCCGTTCCATATTTAAAACCAAAGGATTTGCACTGTATTTTAAGTACAGCTTCAACACTTTCAAAAAAGATATTAGAAAGTTTTTCTTTAAGTTGAGAAATGGAAATATAGCTCGTGTCCACAACAAAATCTGCAGCAACACGAATTTTTTCAAGCATTTGACGTTCTCTTTCGACTGCTGCGGAAAGAGAAATATTTTCACCGCTCATCAAAGGATGTTTTCTACGGTTTTCCTTATATCTTCTGATTAAAATTTCATCTGCTGCGTCAAGAAACAGTATTTTAAAATTAACACTTTTGAGTTTTAAATCCTCTAAAACAACCAGAATTTCATCAAACATATTTCCGCCGCGCACATCGGTTACAATAGCCATTTTGCCGAGTTCGTTACCGCTTTTGGCAGAAAGTTCAACAAAAGACGGAATAATTGCAGGCGGAATATTATCAACACAGTAAAATCCCATATCCTCAAGCGCATTTGCCGCCTGGGATTTTCCCGCTCCTGACATTCCTGTAACTATTAATAATTCCATTCTTTAATCACTCTTTTCCAACCAAAATAACTTCCGGTTCCAAAACAACTCCGTCAGCCTTAAAAACCGTTTCTTTTACCAGCGTTATAAGACCCTTAACATCCTCACAAGTGGCTCCGCCGCAATTAATCACAAAACCGGCGTGTTTTTCACTTACCATAGCTTTGCCAACTTTAAGTCCTTTTAGATTGTTCTTCTCAATAAGAGCACCTGCAAAATGTCCTTCAGGACGCTTAAAAGTACTTCCTGCACTTGGAAAATCAAGTGGTTGCTTCTGCTTGCGACGCCCCATAAAATCGTCCATACTCGCACGTATTTCTGATTTTTCACCTCTTTCAAGGCGATATCTTACCGAGGTTATTATCATATCGGAACCACGGAAAATACTTTTTCTGTAACCCAGTTTCATATCCTTGGCTTTTATTGAGATTTTTTCACCTGCAGTATCAATACACTCGCAAGAAATTACCACTTGCGACATTTCGCCGCCGTAAGCGCCGGCATTCATAAAAAGAGCTCCGCCGGCACATCCGGGAATTCCGTAAGCAAACTCAAGACCCGTGAGTGAATTTTCCAAAGCGGCAACACAAACATTTGCAAGTGAAGCGCCCGCCTCAGCAACAATTTCTTCGCCCTGTACCGTAATTTTATCCATTTTAAGAAGGCTTATAACAACACAATCCATTCCCTTATCGGAAACCAGAAGATTTGATCCTTTACCGATAACAAAATACGGTATGCCCGCATTTTTGAGGAATAATATCAGTGAGTAAAGCTCTTCACTGTTTTTTACCTCAACAAAAAACGGGGCGGGGCCACCTATTTTGAAGCTTGTATGATTACTCATAAGCTCATCTTTTCTATATTCAATTTTTTGAAGTTCTAAAAAACTTTCAAGATTATTGTAATTCATAGGTCAACCCCTGATGTTTTGAGAAATTATTTGTATAAGTTACAGATAAATGCTGCACCGATAATACCTGCATCGTTACCGAGTTGAGCAGTTCTTACCTCTGCCTGCTTAGGTAAGAAACGTGCATAGTTATCACCGTTTACGTACTCAACAATAGGAACGATAAGATTATTGCCCTCTTTTGAAATACCGCCGCCGATACAAATAATTTCAGGCTGGAAAATATTAATATTATTTGCAATACCTACTGCGATATATTGAATGTATTTATCAACAACCAATTTACCGGCAGCATCGCCTTTACGCATAGCGTCAAAAGCGGTAATACCGTTTACTTTGTTAATATCGTTATCACAAAGGCTCCACATAATACTATCAGCATATCTGATCATAGCCTGCTTAGTCTGGCGAATGAGTGCGGTAGCAGAAGCGTAAGCCTCCCAACAACCCTGTCTTCCGCAGGTACACATTTCGCCGTCAATAGCAACAACGGTGTGACCAAGCTCTGCTCCTGCATAGTTAGAGCCGGAATAAATCTTACCGTCAATAATAACACCGCCGCCAACGCCTGTGCCTAAGGTTATCATAACAAAGTTCTTGGTGCCTTTGCCTGCACCTGCGATATATTCACCGTAAGCTGCAGCATTAGCATCGTTTTCGAGATAGAAATCAAGACCTGTACGCTCTTTAAGCATATCAGCCATATGAACATCCCTGAAACCTAAATTGTTAGCATAAGTGATAATACCGTTTACGGGGTCAATGGCGCCGGGAGCACCAACACCTGCTGCGTCAATATCTTCCTTCTTTAAATTTGCTAAAACAATAGCCTCAAGTGCTACTGCTGCCATATCGTCAACAATTTCCTCTGCGGGACGTGGGCAATTAGTCTTTCTCTTGGCGGTTGAAAGAATGTTATAATCGTCATCAACCACGCTTGCTACTATATTTGTTCCGCCCAAATCAATACCTAATTTGTACATAAATTTTTCACTCCTGATTTTTGATTTTATATTAATTTTATTTTAAACTAAAAAGGGTCAACCGCTTTGGTTTCGAATGTTTCATCATCTGTCATACCAAGGCGTTTCAACAAATCTGTTGCGGCATTATAGCCCAACTTCTTCTGACGGTTATTCATAGCAGCAACCTCAATGATAACCGCAAGATTTCGTCCCGGTTTTACGGGGATTGTAAGTGATGGGATTTTAAGGTCAAGTATCTCGGTATATTGATTTTCGAGACCCATTCTGTCATAAGACTTATTAATATCCCACTGTTCAATGTTGATAATAAGGTCAATTTTCTCGGTGAGTTTTACTGCACCTGCACCGAAAATTCGGCTTGCGTTTATAATACCTATGCCGCGGAGTTCAATAAAATGCCTTATATTATCCGGTGCGGTACCAACAAGTGATTTGTTGGAAACTCGGCGGATTTCAACCGCATCGTCTGCAATAAGACGATGACCTCTTTTTACAAGTTCAATAGCTGTTTCGCTCTTACCAACACCGCTTTCACCAAGCAGTAAAATACCCTCACCGTAAACTTCCACCAGAACACCGTGCTGAGTTATACGCGGTGCTAGGTGAAGACTTAGGAAGGCTATAAGTGCTGATGTGAAATGTGAAGTTGATTCACCCGTTCTAAATAACGGCACACCATGCTTTTGAGCCGCCTCTTTATACATATCCTCTATTTCAAGATTCCGGCAAATAATTACGGCTGCAGGCTTTCTGGAGAAAAACTCATCAAGCCTTTGCATTGCCTTTTCTTCAGTAAATCTTTTTAAAAAACTTACCTCACTTTTTCCGATTATCTGAACACGGTTTTCATCGAAATACTCAAAATATCCAGCAATATGAAGGCCGGGGCGATTAACCTCGGCAGAGGTTAAGGTAATATTCTCTGCCAGATCAGGCAAATTAAGAGTTTCGAGTGAAAATTCCGAAATGATTTTTTCGAGAGACACTTTATATTTCGATTGCAAAACACTTACCTCCTTAAAAATATCGGTTATAACTTTTCAAATTATTATACTACGAATCCGACACAAAAGTAAAGCATTTTATATATATAAATATTAAATTATTTTATATTTTTCAAATTTTACTTGATAATCTTACAAAAATGATGTATAATACTACAAAATATTATTATGGGGTATTTTGCGCTTTTTTACGCCACCCTAAATTCAAAAAACTAAAAATTAAAAAAGGACGAGAAATTTATGAAACTTGGTATGGTAGGATTGCCCAATGTCGGCAAGTCAACCCTTTTTAACGCAATCACAAACGCAGGCGCACAGTCTGCAAATTACCCCTTCTGCACCATTGAGCCGAATGTGGGTATGGTTAGTGTTCCCGATGAACGCCTCGAAAAATTAGCAGAAATTTACACACCCGATAAATTCACCCCTGCAGTAATCGAATTCGTTGATATTGCAGGTCTTGTTAAGGGTGCCTCAAAGGGAGAAGGTCTTGGTAATAAATTCTTGGCAAACATCCGCGAGGTTGATGCTATCGTTCATGTTGTTCGTTGCTTCGAAAGTGACGACATTATACATGTTGAAGGTTCAGTAGACCCTGCAAGAGATATTGAAACCATTAATCTTGAACTTATTTTCTCAGATATTGAAATGGCACAGCGTCGCCTTGACAGAGCAACAAAAGCATTAAAGGGTGACAAGAAAATGCAAGGCGAGGTTGACTTTTTGAAGCGCCTTTTAGCCCACCTTGAAAACGGTCTCCCCGCTCGCTCGGTTGAGATTTTGGATGAAAGTGAAATTGATATTATAAACACCACAGCTTTACTTTCTGCAAAGCCTGTGATTTATGCTTGTAATATGAGCGAAGAAGATTTTTCATCAGGTATTGAAGATAATGCCAACTTCAACATTGTAAAAGAAATTGCAGTTCGTGAAAAGGCAGAAATCTTACCTATCTGCGCCGCTTTGGAGGCTGAAATTTCAGGTCTTTCAGATGAAGAAAAGGTTATGTTTTTAGAGGAACTCGGTCTTGAACGTTCAGGTCTTGACCGTATGATTCAGAAATGCTATTCACTTTTGGGCCTCATTTCTTACCTCACCGCAGGAAAACCCGAGGTTAGAGCTTGGACTATTACCGAAGGCACCAAAGCTCCTCAGGCAGCAGGTAAAATACATACCGATTTTGAGCGCGGATTTATCCGTGCAGAGGTTATCGCTTTTGATGACTTTATGAACTGTGGCGGAAATATGGTTACCGCCAAGGAAAAAGGACTTGTTCGCAGTGAAGGTAAAGAATATGTTATGAAAGACGGAGATATTGTTCTTTTCCGCTTTAATGTTTGATTTTTTGCATATAATAATACTTGGAGTTGATTAGTTATGCCATATTTTTACGGTTTTGACCCACTTTATTTATATCTTGTATTACCGGCAATCTTGATTTCTTTGTTAGCGCAAATCAAGGTTTCATCATCTTTTTCAAAGTACTCAAAATTTTCCGCTCCCATAACAGGTGCAGAAGCTGCGAGGAGAGTGCTCGAATCAAATGGTGTTTTCGGTGTGAAAATCGAGCGTGTAGCAGGCAATTTATCTGATCATTTTGACCCCAAAACCAACACCATAAGATTATCAGAAACTGTTTTTTCAGCAAACTCTATTGCGGCGGTTGGTGTTGCCGCACATGAAGCAGGTCACGCAGTACAATATGCCAAGGGATAT
>JAZTXU010000261.1:0-3799 GCA_045636565.1 Acutalibacteraceae bacterium | reverse complement strand
GGCGAATATGCGGTGATTCGTATTGAGCGCAAGTATGAAAGCTCAACCATTATTCAAGATATGGTGGTTTATGCATCATCTCCTCGAATTGATTTTGAAACCGAGATTGATTGGAAAGAAAATCTACAGATTTTAAAGGCGGAGTTCCCTGTGGATGTTAATGTTACTAAGGCAAAATATGAAATTCAGTTTGGCTTTGTTGAGCGTTCTACCACTCAAAATACATCTTGGGATGAAGCAAGATTTGAGGTTTGCGCGCATAAGTGGGCAGATATTTCAGATGGCGGTTACGGTATGGCATTGCTTAATGACTGTAAATATGGTCATTCGGCCGAAGAATCGACTTTATCGCTTACATTGCTTCGCAGTGGCGATAGTCCTAACCCTGATTGCGATAAGGAAAAGCATTATTTCACATATTCAATAATTCCGCATAATAGCGATTTTTCTGTGGCAGAAATTACGAAAGAGGCTTATTTGCTCAATAATCCTTTGTTTGCAGTAGAGGGTGCTTTGAAATCTGCGGATAAATTCTCACTCTTTAAAGCAGAGGGTGCGGTGCTTGATACTGTGAAGCCTGCAGAGGATGGCAACGGATATATTTTAAGACTTTATGAGCCCTCAAATAAGAGCGGAAAGGTTAAAATTCGCACCGATTCAAAACTTTTGAATGTGGAATTTACTGATATTATGGAAAATACATTAAATTCTAAACCCGATTTTAACGAAAAGGAAATAACCTTTAAAATTAAGCCATTTGAAATCGTAACTTTAAGGGTTTGGTTTCAATAATTTTATGGGAGGTATAGTATGAAATCACATGGTAAAAAAATGATAGCTCCAATTGTGGTTACATTAATATTTATACTTTATTTCATAGTTTATTTTGTGTTTTTATTCACTGTGCTTGAAGGCATTTGGAAATATTTATTTGGTTTAATACCGCTTGCTTTAGCAATAGTAACAATTTCGGTTTGCATCGAAAGAATAAAAGAAATTAATAAGGGTGAAGAAGATGATCTTAGTAAATACTGATTACATTAGCGGAAAAGAGTTAGAAACTTTATCGCTTGTAAAGGGCAGCACAATTCAGTCAAAGCATGTTGGCAAGGATATTGCTCAAAGCTTTAAAACCTTGGTTGGCGGTGAGCTTAAGAGCTATAATGAAATGATGAATGAGGCCAGAGCACTTGCCACAAAGCGAATGGTTGAAGAAGCAGAGGAGCTTGGCGCAGATGCGGTTGTGAATATCCGTTATGCTTCATCTGCGGTTATGCAGGGAGCGGCAGAGGTTATAGTTTACGGAACAGCAGTTAAGTTTGTTAATAAATAAGCGTATTTTAAGAGGTGTTAAAATGAAAAAGATTATTAATAAGGAAAAAGATATTTTAAACCATGTGATTTATCTTCCAAACAGCGAAGAAAATCTTTCTGATTTGCCGCTTTTAGTGTATTTACACGGAGCGGGTGAGCGTGGCGAAAATATAGAACATATATCTCGCCATGCAATACCAAAACTTATTGATAATGGTGCAGAATATAATACGGTGGTACTTTGTCCGCAATGTCCTGCTAATGTGGTTTGGGATAATATTGTGGACAAGGTAAAAAACACTATCGACAAAACTGTGGCAGAGTATAACATTAAGCCTGACAGAATTGTTCTTACAGGCTCAAGTATGGGCGGTTTTGGCAGTGTTATGATGGGTATGACTTACCGAAATTTCTTTGCGGCAATAGCACCCGTTGCGGCTGCAGGAATGTTTTGGCGAATATCAAATCTTTCAGGCACACCGTTGCTTTTTTATCACGGAGATAAGGACGAAGCGGTGCCGATTGAATACACTTTAATGATTTTTGAAAGATTGAAAGACGCCGGATATAATGTGCAGATGAAGGTATTTGAGGGATTAAATCATAACGATTCTATTGATGCCGCTTATGATGACAGTTACCTTTTAGATTGGTTACTTTCCAAAAGGCGTACGGATTTCAGTTATATCCCCGAAATTTTAGAGGAGATGTTCTGATTACTGTTGGATTTTTAGATTTACTATAAAATTCGAAAGTGCGCTATCATGGAATTTAATGAAAATTACAAAAACTTTCAAAACAAAAAGAAAAATAGCCTTGTTTTTTTGAGATAAAGAATCGTTATGACTCGTAATGCCTGCTGAAACTTTGAAATTATGAATGGTTTATGGTATAACGTCAAAAGGAGTGTGAGTATATGGAACTGTATGCAAGTGATATGTTCTTTCGTGGCGATAACGAAAAAGAACAGGCATATGACTGTTGTATTCACGGTAAAGTTATTTTTAAAATCGGAGATGAATTGCTCTCTGATGATACTGAGTGGTGTGTTAGCGCTTCAGCATATAGGTTCTTACATACTCTCTTTGAAAATCACTTTATGGGTGCCGAAGACTTCTTAATTCCTTGTTGCGGCCATACTATGATACCGTCAGAGGACAAATTGTCTGTAAATATCGTTGGGTGTAGTAACGGGATTGATTTCAACATTATTCACGAAGAAGAAAACATCGTTATTACAATGGCAGATAATAATGAATACCATATTCCTTTTGGGGAATATAAAAGTGCGGTTATATCTTTTGCTAAACAAGTAATGGACTTCTACAAAGCAAACCCGCCCCGTGAATTTGAAGACAATTTTGACAAGGACGGATATAGTGCCTTTGTCACCGAGTGGTATTCGCTATATGACAAAGCAATTTCGATTGCGGATGATATTCCGAAAATTAATTCCATTACTTTTAAAGAATATGATGCTTGCACCGAAAATGAAATTGCAGGGATAAGCAAAGAAGGAATCTCGCTGAAATCATTTGGTTTTATCAATTTCAAAGAGTGTGCATATAATTTCAAGCAAACAGAGGGCGGTTCGGGAAAATGTGTTGGGGAAAGAGAAGTCACAGACCTTTCCTTTACCTTTTACTCATCATCTAAACCGATTATGATAAAATTCATTGAGAGAAACAAGTTTATTGAGTTTATCGCAAAGGAAAACACGATATCTCGTTTTAATAAACTGCAAAAACAGATTTTGAAATATGGGTATAGCACACGAGATAAGACATAATAAGGAGGCTTTATGTCACATAGCAAGTATAATAAACGGGGCAATTCGCTATATTTAGATAATTGGAATCCGAATGCAAAAAAATATATCAAAGAATGTAAAATATGCGGATGCAAAGGGTACAGTCCTGTAATAGAACAACCCGATTTTTTAAGTGACAGTGACAAAGACCCATTTACATTTTCAATTAACAAAGCAATATATGAGGAATTAACCAAAACATTTTCTGTGTTAGAATTGGATGAGTACGGTCGTTGTAAGGTTTGTGCAAGAATTCAAGATAAAAAGTAATTAGATAAAAAAGGACTATGACATTTCGTGTGTCATAGTCCTTTTAAAATAATTTGCACCAAGACAAATTTTATAACAAAAAGAAAACCCCGAAACATCGGTTTCGGGGTTTTGTAATCTATTATCTTGGTTTTGGATTATTTGTTAATCCTAATAAATAATCTGTTGAGGTCTTATATAATTTAGCGAGTGCTATCACAAACCTTGTTGGTATTTCTCTTTTGCCGGTTTCATAATTACTGTATACCCGCTGGTCTATTGAAAGATATGAAGCCACTTCTTTTTGAACTAAATCATGGTCTTCACGCAAATCTTTTAATCTTGGATAATACATAAAATCACCTCATAGTCAATTATATGTACTATCAAAGGATAGTATCGACTTTACTATCAATAGATAGTAAT
>JAZTXU010000260.1:0-11175 GCA_045636565.1 Acutalibacteraceae bacterium | reverse complement strand
TTTGCAACATTTCTTCCTGTAATTACAAGATTTGCGCCCTCTTTAGCATAAGCGGTAGCAATACCGTAACCAATAGAGCCGCATCTTCCGTCAGACAAAGCAGCATAGCCGGCTCCTGTAATAATAGCGGTTTTACCCTTTAAAAAACTCATAATTCATCTTCCTTTCCTGATTCCTATGTATTTTATCACATCTTTCAAAACAAATCAACAAAAATATTTTTTAACCGGCACATAAAAAACTAATATTATATCAATATTCTTGAACTTTTTGCCGATTATGTTATAATATCGGTATAACATACATTAAATGCAAGAATGGAGCATCAAAAATTTGAAGAAAATTAAAATAACTGTTATCAGAAAAGCTAAATATGATGATTTAATTGAAAAATATGAAAACCCGATTGAACACCCCTGCGATTTGGAAGAAGGTCAGGTATTTATTTGTGATGGATGGCAAAAACCCGAAGGCTTTTGCGAAAGCGCATGGGAAAGCCTCTCCCCTTTTGTGATGACGCTCGCCCACGGCGGAGAAAATTTTTATAACGGATGGATGAAGAATCCTAAATCCGCAATGATTTCCTGCAACGACGGTTTCCGCCCAGTAAGTTTTTATATTGAAGTTTGTGAATAGCAAAAACACCCGATAGCACTGCTATTGGGTGTTTGTTTTAAATGTTAAGTAAGCTCCCACATCTGGAATTTTTCTTTTGCTCTAAAAGCCCCTCTGGACAACCATATTTCGCCATACCAATCACGATTATTTACAACAAAGCCCAGCTCACCAAGGTTTATAATTCCACCTGCGCCCGCCGATTGTACTATAATCGTATGCGGTCCTTGTGTGATTGGAATTACGGTTTCCTTGCCCTGACCTTCTAAAATATATTTTTGCTGACCATCAATAATTACAGCATATTTATTGACATATAGGTCAATTTTTCTTTTAATGCGCAGATATTGAACAGGCTCCTCCGCAGGCATATATGAATTCTGCTGTTGATAATTTTGTTGCTGATAATACTGGTTATTTTGATACTGTTCGTTAGAATACTGCACATTAGCAGCAGTATTATAGTTATAAAGCTTTTCTTTGAGCCTTTCGATTGGATATGCAACACCGCAATTCACACAAATAGCGGACTGCCCATCAGCAGTCATTTGCAAATCACTATTACAAATATCACAAGTAAGTTTC
Source organism: Acutalibacteraceae bacterium (assembly GCA_045636565.1). Taxonomy (GTDB): domain Bacteria; phylum Bacillota; class Clostridia; order Oscillospirales; family Acutalibacteraceae; genus UBA737. Next base: position 9,975 of record JAZTXU010000260.1, on the reverse strand, counting down.
ATATAAAATACTCTCCAACGATTAAAACAGATTATTTGCTACCAATATCATCCAAAGTTTTTGCCACATCGTGCTTAATGGGTTTCCAAGTGACATGCATAAATATTGATGCCAGACATATAAACGGATATATCATATCGTGCAACGGCCAGGTAAGTAAATAAAATGCCAATTTGAATTTATTAGGACAATGAATGTGCTTCCACTCACGAATCACAACAAAAACACCGCCTATAACACTCGAAACATAAGATGCAATAGTTCCGAAAAGTGCTCCCATAAGAGCAACAATTACAGGTGACATACCCTCAGCAAGTAACGTACCCGCATGAAAACCAATACAAAATTCTGCCACATAAAAAGCAATCCATACCATTCTTTTAAAGAAACTTATCGGGAACAGATATAAAATCATATCAAAATTGGTGAAGTTTTTAGCAATAAACCTAAACGGTATTGCAAACACATCAACCACAAAACCGCAAAGGTCCATAACACGGTCTATAATGAAGGTGATTTTCTTGAAGAACGATAATGTCTTAAAAGTGCCTTTTTCATAATCAAACACTTTTAGCGGCGGCTTGTTTTCAGACTTTTTAATTTTGAATAATCTTACCAAGCCATAAAACAACTTCGCACCATAACGAAAAAAACAAGCCATACGGCCCTTTGCCCAACGAAGACGCTGACGAAGCATAACTTTAATCTGATATGGTTGTTCATCGTAAAACTCTGCCGCTTCGCAGTATTCAATACGCTTACCCTGAACGGCAAAATCCATAGTTGCCTGCGTATCCTCGGTTAAACTGCTGTAATGCCAGCCATCCTTAAGCATTTCAGAGGAAAGCAAATAACCGGTACCCGCAATATGAGTACAAAGATTTAATCTTCCTCGCGGTCTGTGCAAGTTCATTGAACTTCGCATAAAATGAATTGAATAGTGTGCGGAAATCCAATTTTGCTCAAAGTTTTTGGAATTTCTGTAACCGATTACACCGTCAACTCCGGTTGAAAAAGCCTCATTCATTCTTTCGAGATAATCGCGGGACACCACATTATCAGCATCAAAGAAAAGGAAACCGTCAAAACTTTCTATTCCAAAATCTTTTTCAATGTTTTCAAATAAAAACTCTAAAGCCCAACCTTTTCTGGCTTTTTCAGGACAATGGCGCTCATAAACCGTGGCTCCGCATTCCCTTGCAATTTCGGCGGTTCTGTCATTCTCGCTGCAATTATCAGCCACAACAAATACGCGGAAATTTTCGCGCGGATAGGTTTGATTATGCAAACTGTTAACAAGATTTCCAATAACAAGTTCTTCATTACGGGCTGCAATTACAATACCGTATTTTTTAGTTTGAGGTGCGGGATTAAATTTTTTAGCCTTTACAAAAAATCCGATAGTTTTATATACCGTCTTGTAAAACACAAGGATTGCCAATATAAAAAACACTTCTGTGCGAAGCGATACCCACCAATCCATCAAATTCACTCCTTTAAATTTTAAACGTCAAAATGTTTATATAAACGATATTATTAAAAACAATTAATCAATTCATTTTATCAAATTAAGCCACATTTGTCAATAATTAATAGATAGCCGGACCGTTTATAAATCGAAAGTAATATTTACAATTTCACAATCGCTTCCAACCCTTACAGGCATTCCCCAATAACCCACACCGGATGAGACTATCACTTGCGGACTATTCGCATTTTTTCTGTAATATCCGTAATCTACCTCATATATTACATTGGTGATTAAATTACCCGGGAACACCTGACCTTTATGGGTGTGACCGCAAAGAATCAAATCCGCTTCATTACCATACTCCCCTATTCGTTTTGGGTTATGGTCAAGCACAATAATGGGTAAATCAGCCTTTTCTGCTTTGTAAATTTCGGAAAAATCTTTTCGTTTCTGCTTGCCGTGTCCACCAATCGGGGACTTATCAAGCCTTCCCGCAAGCACCAATCTTTCATCAATAACAGTATAGGTGTCATCAAGAAGATTAATATTGGCTTTCCCCAAAAAATCAACCATCTTGTCATAAGTCTTTCCGCCATCATGATTACCAAAACAAGCATATACGCCATAGGTAGATTTCAGTTTCTGCAAAGTTTTAATAGCGGTTTCAGGCTCTCTGACAGAGGAAAAATCCGTATCAAAAAAATCACCCGCAATGCATACGATATCGGGATCTAATTCATTTATACTATCCACAATATCCTCAAGCCTACCTTCAGACCCAACCGAGCCCAAATGTAAATCGCTCAACATAACAATATTCAAATCCGAAATATCTTTTTTGCCCTGAATTTCAATATTATAAGAAACCACATCAATCTGTGAAGCGTTTATATATCCGTAAACGCAGGTAGTTAATGTTGCAAACAGCACGCCAACTGTTATAAATCCTTTAAAGAAACGATGATTTGTAAAACCTACTTTCATAACTTTTGGAACTATAAAAATCAAATCCGCAAGCACGGTAAACAACAAAAGATACAACAAAACAGCCATACAAAAGCTGCTTATCCAACCCAAAATATATTTTATATCTTCTGACATTGGAATCCTTGAACGAAGGAATCCCAGAACCAAGAATAAAGTAATTGCGCCCACAACTGTAAGTATCTGCCAAAAACGAATTTTGGGGAAGAATGAAGATAAGCCTTGATGTGTTCGGAAAGATAAATACCAACTTGTGGCTGAAAAAACCATAATTAAAATTAAAATTGCAACAATAAACATCGTTTTCTCCTAAATTTAAGTATACTTATATATTATACAGCATAACATCAAATATGTCTATACCGGGTATTTAAGTTATAAAAATAAACACCCACCGTAAGGTGAGTGTTTTGACAAGCAAATGATAATCAATTCTGATATTCTATTTTCCCTTCTTTTTTCAGTGGATACATTGTCAAAGCGCTTCCCTGCAAGTTTTCTCTGTGCATATCCACAGCATATATCCGATTATTATCATAAGTGGAATAATAGTAAATACCGCGGTCTGTATTGCAACAAGAACTGTATATTGTGATTTCATAAACATCTTTTTCTAACCGCACACAACCTCTTTGCATTTCCACAGACTTTAAAATGTGAAAAAATTGACTGACACTTTCTGTTTCAGAATTTACCGATACAGAATTCATTTTAACAAATACAGCCCTCACAAATCTTGACATAGAGGAAGCATCCCCCGGAAGTCCCATAGCCCCCATACCGCGAGAATATTTTTTCAGTTTCAAATCTGCGCTTTCTTTAGCAAAATCATTCTGCGGTTCGCCGTTTGTAAGGCTCATATAGTTGTTGAGATTAAATAAGTGATAATCGAAAGTGGGATTATTGGTAAGCACTCCAACCGGATTATCATAAATTTTGATTCCGCTTTTAACCGATTCCAAGGTAACAGAGCGTTCCCTATCCGAGACAATCCAATGAAGTGGTGATATAGGAAGTTCATCACTGAAATTTTCATTCAGTAAATTAATACGTTCTAACAACTTTTCGGCCTCTGCCACAGTGGAGCATTGAGACAGAATCCAAGGTATCAGTTCAAATGGTGTAACATTATCTAACCCCTTGCAATACGGCTTGTAATCCGCATTTTCGGGAAAATTCAGTCCTGCCATACTTAGCCCTTTTTCGTTGGTTGCATCGTAATATAAAGGATACCCACCCACAACATAAGCCATACCGATTATTGCATAATGAGTTTCTATTTTTCCTGTTTGTCGAAAATTAAATATATAGTTTCTCGGAGTAATTGTAACTGTTTCGTTATATGAATATTCCAAGTCTAAGTTTCTGCCAAAATAATGGTCCTCTGTTTTATAAGTAACCGCTGTGCACATAACATAACCCCACTTTTTGTATTTTCGTACTTCTTTACGGTTCATATTATGCCCAAAAAATCAATAAGGTAAGAAAAAAATTCCAACCCATACGGATTGGAATTTTTCGGTCAGATGTAACATTTCAATTCATTGCTTAATCATCGTTCTCAATTGGAAGATACAAAACAGACTCGCCCAAATTAACTGTATTAGTTGCTAACTCAGTATCGGACTGCAAATAATATTCGCCTTTTTTATTTGTGTGTGAAACATAGGTATTATTATCGGTAGATGCTATATAAATTTGCAATATTTCACCTTTTTTCAACAAAAAAGCATATTCATCAAAACAGAAATTTAAAGTAACCTCGCTGTCAGGTGTATAGTCACCAAGTTGATAGCAAAGTGAGGTGATATCATGTCGCAAAACATAATCGCCTTGCGGTTTTCTTATGCTTATATTCATATAAAATGATGTGTCTGGGCAGTTTGATTTCACCACTAAAGAGGCTTCTATTTGCCCTTTGATAAACACATCCTTGTCAAGTGGCGGAATAGAAACGCTTATTATATCGGTGCGGTCATCAAAGTTCTTTTGAAAGGTACCCTCCTCACTAAACGCAGGAGGATTGAGTGGGTCATACTCAAAAGAAGCGGTACCTTCTCCCAACGGGATTTTTAAAGGTTTGGTTGTTTTTTCGTAAAACGAATCCTGCCAACAGTTTTCAAAAGCGCGGTAGTATGTGATTACTCCTTTTTTAAAGGGCAGCGCTTTGCCGACTCTTATGTTATCAAACCAATCAATAGGATATGTGTTTCCAAACTGCTCGGATCTTTTGCCGTTGGGAAATGCAATTCCATTTGTTTCGTTGTATGAGTCGCCGTGATTGTAGGGCGAAACAAGTAGCGCACAATTTCTTTTTGTTTCTTTGGACATTCTATTCCACATTTTAAAAACTCCGCCAATATAAAAATCATTATACCCCGTCGAAAGTAAAATTGGAATGGTGGCATTATCAGTGGCGTTTCTTGCCTCTGCTCCGCCAAAACGAGTGTTCCAAAAAGGGTCTGTGGGGAAAGGAGCCGCAAGCATTTGCTCAAAGTCTTCCGCGTTATCATTTAAAACCCTTTTAGATAACCCTTTAAGAGGTAGTTCGGAAAAGGAATTTATTGAAAAGTTTTTGCATAGATTACTTTTGCTTTTGTATAAAGAGAAATGCCAATTGGCGTGACCTTTTCGCATTTGTCCGTTGCGATACCAAAGGCGGTATCTTTCGGAATCCTGAATTTCTAAAACCGCACCCTTAACATCACTTTCGAATGGTGCAGTGGAGAAATTGAGGGATGCCGAGTAACTTCCTCCACACAAAAATAACTCTCCGTTATAAAAGGACTGTTCTCTGATCCAATGTCTTAGGGCAAGACCATCTTCTCTCTCAAAAATATACGGAATAAACTCGCCTGTGCTCTTGCCTTGACCTCTGCAATGCTGGTAAACAACGGCATAACCTCTATCAAGCCAACATTTATAAGAGTTTAAGTGGTTTTGAATTATTTCCGATTCGGGTATATCGGTTTCAAAACTAACATACGGGGAACGGAATATAACGGTAGGGAAAGTACCGTCGCGGTTTGGTAAAAAAACCGCAGTAAAGAAACAGATATTATTAAATTCAATATAGTTTACGCTTGTGTAATATTTCATTGTGCACACCTTAAAATACCATACGGTAAATGTAGTTTGTTTGTGTTTTGGGTAATTATATCACAAATGCATAAATGTTGCAACCTGATAAATTTAAGGGGAACTTGTGTTGGTTTTATAAAAAGAGAAGACTCCGATTGTCACGGGATTCTAAAGTGGGAAATCATTCAAAAATCCATTGACTTTTTTATATGTTTATGTTATAACGAACTCAACATAGTAAGTGTGCGTTTTTGTGTTCCAAAGCAAAAAACTCATACTTTTTAAAGGAGATAGCAAAAATGATAAAAGTTGTCGCAAAAAAGCAAACCGATGCCGTAAAGGGCAAAGGTGTTGTATTTATAGCACGCGAATACCTTGAATATGATGGTCTTGCCTGCAAGCAAAAGAAAATAGTAACGGTGGAAAGCGATTATGTAGGCGATTCCGAATACAGAATAAGTGAAGACAATGGTCGCACCTATGGAGAATGGATGCCTATTGAAGATAATTTTTCCGAAATGTACGGAGAAGATGAAATGCTTATTTATCCCCCGTACGGCAAGGTTTGGAATCCGCACCATAACCACTACGTTGCAACGGGATTTCACGTATATTTTATAAACGGGCACGAGGATGCATACAGACGCTATTGGTGTGATGGAGACCAAACCTTCTTCGGCCATCAAACACTACAGATCTTCCGCAAGGGAGAAAGTAAGCCCTTTTCTGAGCGTCTTGTTATGTTTGAGGATGGAAAGGAATTTGATCCCAATAACCCTCGCGATCCCGAATATCTTAAGAAAAACAACGGCTTTTTAAATGCCCCTATCGTTCTTAAAAACGGAGATATCGCAGTTCCCGTAAGCATACCGGTTAGTGTCGGATGCAGAATTGCAGGGCTTGACGTAAACAAGGTTTTCCCCAGCCGCCCAAATATTCACTGCTGTGTTATGGTGGCGCGAGGAAAATATAACGAAAAGGCAGAACGCTACGATTTTACATTCTCAAACCCCGTTATACTTAGTGACCTTCGCTCCTCAAGAGGAATTGATGAGCCAACTATTGCCGAGCTTGAAAGCGGAAGAATTTTGCTTATAATGAGAGGTTCTAACGTACGCTATTCCAACTGGGAAAAAAGAATACAGCCCGGCACACCGTCTTTTAAGTGGTATTCATATTCCGATGACGGCGGTGCCACCTTTACCGAGGCAGACCCGTGGCACTTTGATGACAGTGAGGTCATCTATTCAAGCGCAACTGTATCGAAATTCAGACGCTCATCTAAAAACGGAAAGCTCTATTGGTTTGGAAATATTACCGGTCACAATGCATTAGGCAACTGGCCAAGATTTCCTCTGTATATAGCAGAGGTCGATGAAAACACAGGTTTTCTTAAAAAGGAAAACTTAACAATCATAGACACAATACGCGACGGCGAAAGCGATCAAGTGCAATTATCTAACTTTGAGATAATTGAAGATAGAGAAAGTTTGAATTTCGAATTAACTCTTGGTAAGTTCGGTCAGTTTGAGGCAGAACTACCCTTCTACGGTGAAGGATGGATCTATGAAATAGACGTTGACGCGCAAGCTTAACAAAAAAGAACGTATCCTTGAAATTACAAAGGATACGTTCTTTTTTATACATTTCCGAAGTGTTCACCCCGTTGGAAGAAAACCGAAAAGGAATACAGCAGCGGTGTTTTTAACCGTACTGAAGAAAATCTTAAGGCATACGCTCTATATTTTAGAAAATACGTTGACGCATACAAGCGCATTGGCGTTCAGCTTACCTTTGTTGCTCCCAAAACGAGCCCTGCAGCAATCAGATTTTTCCTTCCTGCGTATGGCACGGTTCTGAACTTGCGGACTTTATCGGAGGATACCTTGGACCCGCCCTTGAAGAAAGCGACGTAATAGCAAGCGAAACGAAGTGTCACCCACCGGACGCGCTCTATATCAAAGCAAGTTATTCGCCTGTCGAGCTCATAACCCGAAATTGCAAACTCTAAATCATTTCTCTATAACAAGAAAAATCTCCGACACCCTAAAGGGTATCAGAGATTTTTTGGTTGCGTAAGGCTTAACTTGAACCATTATCGCGCGGCTTTGCCGCTTGACCTCTTGCGGTACCCAAACACACGCTCACTTGGAGCGTGGCGTGTTGTTTGACCGCGGCGCTTCCTTACGCTCCCTTTATCCGCCACAGGCGGCGGTCGCGACGTCACCTCGGGAACCCGAAGGTCGAGTTTTGATAAAAAGAAAAGACTCTGCCTTCCGGCAAAGTCTTTTTGGTTGCGGAGGCTGGACTTGAACCAACGACCTTCGTGTTACAAACGAAAACACAACCGTAAATTATATAAACTGATAAAATTTAATAAAACACACCCGATAGCTTTTTAACTGCTATCGGGTGTGTTTATTTGTGTTAAAATTTAATTAGAAATTTGCAAATAAATATTTTCTTAAAAATACTAAATCTTCGGAATTTGTAAATCCGTCTTTATTAAGGTCAGGTGAAGCGGTATTTTCTTGATTATCGCCCAATAAAATGTTTTTAAGCTTTATTAAATCTAAAACATCGATTTCACCATCGGCATTAAGGTCGCCTGCTTTCAACTTTTCAATCTTTTCGCTTGTTATTAAGGTTTGGCAAGTAATACAACGCTTACATCTTTCACCCTCGGTTTCTTCTGTGGGCTTAACTGTAATTTCCCAATTTCCTTCGGTGTGGGAGGTACAGTTAACAACATTTACAACAAATGAACAAGTAAATTCATCGCTTGTTACGGTAACGGTTTGTTCGCCAAGCTTTAATATATTGATTTTACTTACAGTATAATCTGTAATAACCTGAGATGAACCATCGCTATAGCTACCCATAAGCACAAATCCGCTTAAATCAAGCTGAGTTCCGCGGTTATAAATGGTGCGGAAAGGTAATTTCCCAACATAAATTCCCGTAAGCTTAGGTACAGGGTTAATAATTGTTGTGTTAAATGTAGCTGAATATGTCGAACCATAAGCTGACACCCATTTTACAGTAACTGTGCTATTTCCCTCAGCCGAGCTATCAAAACCGCTAACAGTATAATTTAAAACCTCTTTTTTTGTTCCATCATTATATGTAACAGTTACTACCATACCTGTGGTGTCGAGCTTTTCGCCTATAACATACTCGGTTTTAGTTGGCAACGAAGTAAGTGTAATTTTGCTTGCATTACGAATATGTACTGTAAACTCATAAGTAATTCCGCTTGATGTGGTGGCGGTTATAACGGTATCGCCCGTGTTTTTAGCGTATATATCCATACCGTTTATTGTAACATTGCTATTACTTGCAGTAAGGGTGATTATATCGGTGGTTTCTTCGGGGAATGTTATAAACTCTGCGCGGAATGTTTCCCCTCTGTCAAGCACAATATATTCGGCAAAATCCGAAAGTGCAAGACCTTCGCTTGGTGCAGAAATATCAACAAACTTAAATCCGCCGTTTGTTGCAAATGTTTCAGCATAACTGCCCGCAACACCGTAAATTGTGGTTTTTGCAGGGTATGAGAAAGCAGTGCTATCAATAGATGTTACCGACTGCGGAATTGTAACCTCTGTAAGACCTGTGCAGTTCATAAATGCCTGACTACCTATAGTTTTAAGACCTTTTGGTAAAACGATTTTTTCAATTGCAGGGCAATCCTTAAAGGTGTTTGAATCAATTTTTGTTATGCTGTAATCAGCAAAGGTTATATCCGAAAGTGAATCACAACCTGCAAAAGCTGATGAACCCAAGGTTTTGGTGGATTGTGGGATATAAACCTTTTCTAATCCATCGCAATTATAAAAAGCACTACTGCTCACTGTTTTAGTGTTTTTAGGTAGAATAACCTCTTTTAATGATGTACAGCCGTAAAAGGCGGAAGCTTGAATTTCGTTTAGGTTCTTTAAATCGGCAAAATTTACGCTTTCAAGTGCAGTACAACCGTAAAATGCATTTGATTGAATGGTTGTAATAGTTTTTGGGAGTTCTATTGTTCTAAGTGAGATGCAATTCCTGAACATACATTCCATTATATTTTGTCTTGTACTTGGCAATTTTGCGCTTTCGAGGGAAGTACAACCTTCAAAACAATTTGTGCCTATAGAAGTTACGCTATCAGGAATTTCTATTTCTTTTAATGAAGTACAGCCACTAAAGGCATATTTCGAAATCGTTGTTACTTTAACACCAATATTTATATCTTGTAATTTTTTGCAGTTATAAAATGCATAAGGGCTAATTGAAATCACATTATTTGAACTATTAACTTTATTTAATGAAGTGCAGTTATAAAAAGCACCTTCTCTTATTATTGTTACTGTGTCGGGTATTGTTATTTCTTCAATACCTGTACAACCGCCAAATAACATACGAACAACATTAGTAGTACCTTCTTCAAAAATTAC
>JAZTXU010000259.1:0-11288 GCA_045636565.1 Acutalibacteraceae bacterium | reverse complement strand
TCATGGGGGCGGTTTTGCAGGAACTATTCAGTGTTACATCCCAACCGAATCGTATGAAGAATATAAAATTATGATTGAAAATGTGTTTGGTAACGGCAGTTGTGTAAAACTGTTTGTTCGTCCCGTTGGCGGATACGAAATTAAAATTTAAGGATTTTAATTGGGGTAAGAAGAAATAGTGAAGAAATAATAAGTAATGTGTCTGCGACACGTATAAATTCACATTAAAAAAACACGGTAAAAGTGATTTATTTCACCTTTACCGCGTTTTTTTATTCATAATCTTTCATTTTTTCAATACATTCTTTGCAAACATTGTAACCGTGATATTTAATACTTTCCCCGTTTGAATCACAAAAAATACAGGTGGGTTGATATTTTTTAAGAACGACCTTGTCACCGTCAAGAAAAATTTCAAAACTATCACGATTATTTTCAACATTAAGTTGTGCACGAATTTCCTTCGGTATTACAACCCTTCCCATTTTATCAACAGGTCTTACTATACCGGAAGCTTTCATCTTTAAACATCCTTTCGTTATATTCAGTATGAAATTATTATAACACGTTTGACATTATTTGTCAACGAAATGTTTTGTTTGATTTAATTAGCAAATAATGTCAATTCTCATCCCCAAAAATTTGCTCTTCCCTTTCTTCCCTCTTTTTTCGTTTTTCTTCTCTGCGCCTTTTTACAACTTCGTTAAAATTAAAATTTTCCATAAAGAGTTGATAGGCTTCCTCTTTTTCATTTTTATTAAGATTTCTGTAAGTTGTTATTATATATCGTTCCTCATCGTCCATAAAATTATCTTTAACAATTATTATAGGTTCTTTTTCCTCTTCTTTGTTTTCAGCATACTTCTCAAAATCACCGTACAAAAATACCTTACATCTATTTCAAACACATCGGCTATTTCCACTAAAACTTCGCAGGGTATTTTCCCTGATCTTTCCATTTGAGAATAAGTGGATGCCCTCATACCCATTTTATTGGCAAGTTGTTCTTGTGTGAAACCGCACTTTTTACGCATTTCAAGAACCCGTTTGTTTATTTCCCTCATTTTATTTTCTCCTAAAATAAAAAATGCGTAGCAAAAGCTACGCACGAAAAATACATAGCTCACTTTGTGACCAAACAAAATTCAACACATAAAGTATATGCAGAAATAGAGCATGTGTATTTTTACCAAGATAAAAATACATATACTTTCATGTGTTAAAAATAAATTTTGTTTGGCAAAATAATTTTAACATCTTTTAACAAATATTGCAAGTGAAACTTAAAAATCCAAAATATATTAAGTGGAATCTTTAACTCACTTCATTTTATTTTCTCCTAAAATAAAAAAGCGCGCAACCGAAGTCGCGCACAAAAAACGCAAACTTCAAGAGTCGCCAAACCGACTCAAACAGAATAATATGCATAGCTCAAAAACTACTCGAGTGAAATTTGCATTTTTATGAAATTCTCATGAGTATTTTTTGTGCAAAGAAGAAATTTATTCTTTAAGCATATTATTCTTTTTTTGATTTAATCGATTTGGCAAAATAATTTTAACATCTTTTAACAAATATTGCAAGTGAAACTTAAAAATTCAAAAAATATTAAGCGGAATCTTTAACTCACTTCATTTTATTTTCTCCAAAAATAAAAAAGCGCGCAACCGAAGTCGCGCACAAAAAACGCAAACCTCATCTTTTTTTGCCGGTATTCGAATATTTTTATAAATTTTTATTTCTTTTTTTACATATTTGTTGTATAATTAAATAAATCTAAAAGATAGGAATAAAAAAATGAAAAGATTTATTGCATGTTTTTTGATTATAATTTTTCTTTTGAGCGGTTGCTCAAGTGATGAAAAGAAAAACGGTAGTGATACTAAACCTGTATACGGCGAAATAATCAATGGGGATAATGAAATTAAATTTTCTGATAAAGAAATAACCCTTAATGGCAAAAAAATTGCCCCTGATAAAGAATACTCCGTTTACACCGCAAATGATATCGTTTTTTATTTAAAAGGCCAAGACTTTACCTATGGAGAAGGTAATTCGTGGGAAGGACACGAGCAGAGCGAGGCAGACTCTCATACAGTTGTTCACATCACAAAACCGGGCAGATATGTACTGAGCGGTAAGATTTCGGCAGGTCAGGTTGCTGTTGACCTTGGCGAGGATGCTGAGTCTGACCCCAATGCAGTTGTAACACTTGTTTTAAATAATCTTGATATTACCTGCTCCGTTGCTCCCGCAATTATTTTCTATAATGTATATGAATGTGGCGAGAAGGACGAAAGCTCCGCCACAAAAGATGTTGACACTAAAAATGCAGGAGCCAATATAATTATTGCCGACGGCAGTGAAAACTTTGTAAACGGTTCTTATGTTTCAAAAATTTACAAACCCGAATCGGTTGTGCTGAACGAAACCAAAACAGAGGTTACGGACGCCAAAAAACTTCACAAATATGACGCTGCGCTATATTCGAAACAGTCAATGAATGTGAGCGGTGAGGAAAAAGGTGACGGAACACTCACCATCAATGCAAAAAACGAAGGGCTTGACAGTGAACTTCATCTTACCATAAACAGCGGTATTATAAATATAAACTCAGGTAATGACGGTATAAACACAAACGAAGATAATATTTCTGTTACCACCATAAACGGCGGCACGCTTAATATAGTTTGCGGGGGCCGAACCGATGAAGGTGACGGAATTGACTCTAATGGTTGGATTATGATAAACGGCGGTGATATAACCATGCAGGCTTGTTCCACAAGCGGAGATTCGGGTGTGGATTCAGACCTTGGAACATATCTCAACGGAGGAAATCTTGTGGCTGTGGGCAAGATGATTGACAAGGTTGCAGGAAGCGAGCAAAATTATCTTAATTTCAAATTTTCTTCAACTCAGTTTGGCGATGGCAAAACCTATGAACTCAGAAACGAATACCAGGAATGCATTGCTGAATTTACGATAAAAAACAACTTTACCGATATGATAATTTCAAGACCCGATTTAAAGGCAGGAGAATATTATATCTGGCAAGATTACCGTAAAATAGCCACAGCATACACAAATTCAGGCGCAATGATTCTGCCACCCGAAGAAACTAAAAATTAAAATTTAAATATCAAAAGGAGAAATCACAATGGCAAACAGATTTGTACTCAATGAAACCAGTTACCACGGCAAGGGTGCGATAAACGAAATCGCAACCGAAATTAAGGCAAGAGGCTTTAAAAAGGCTTTTGTATGTTCGGACCCCGACCTTATCAAGTTTGAGGTTACCAAGAAAGTTACCGATGTTCTTGATACTGCAAATATTCCTTATGAAATCTTTAGCGATATTAAACCCAACCCCACAATTGAAAATGTTCAGAACGGTGTTGCCGCATTTAAGGCAAGCGGTGCTGACTGTATTGTTGCAATCGGCGGCGGTTCTTCTATGGATACCGCAAAGGCTATCGGTATTATTATCACCAACCCCGAATTTGCAGATGTTCGTTCATTAGAGGGTGTTGCTCCCACTAAGAATCCTTGCACACCTATTATTGCAGTTCCCACCACCGCAGGCACAGCCGCAGAGGTTACAATTAACTATGTTATCACAGATGCTGAGAAAAACCGCAAAATGGTATGCGTTGATGTTCATGACATCCCTGTTGTGGCAGTAGTTGACCCCGATATGATGGCTTCAATGCCCAAGGGTCTCACCGCCGCTACCGGTATGGATGCTCTCACCCACGCTATCGAGGGTTACATCACCAAGGGTGCTTGGGAAATGAGCGATATGTTCCACATTAAGGCTATTGAAATTATCGCAAAATCACTCCGTGGTGCAGTTGAAAACACAAACGAAGGCAGAGAGGGAATGGCTCTCGGTCAGTATATCGCAGGTATGGGCTTCTCTAACGTTGGACTCGGTATTGTTCACTCAATGGCTCACCCACTCGGTGCTTTGTATGACACACCCCACGGTGTTGCAAACGCAATTATTCTTCCCACCGTTATGGAATACAATGCTCCCGAAACCGGTGAGAAGTACAGAGACATTGCAAAGGCAATGGGTGTTGACGGCGTGGATGCTATGAGCCTTGAAGATGCAAGAAAGGCCGCTATTAACGCTGTTAAGCAGTTGTCACTCGATGTTGGTATCCCTGCTGACCTTAAAGAAATTGTTAAGGCTGAGGATATTGACTTCCTTTCACAGTCTGCTTTTGATGATGCTTGCCGTCCCGGTAACCCCAGAGATACCAGTGTCAGAGAAATCAAAGAACTTTATCTTAAATTAATGTAATTTAAAATATGTAACAGCAATGAAAGCGGAAGAAGTGAAAACCTCTTCCGCTTTTTCGCATTATTAGAGTTATAGTTTGTCGGCGTTTTTGAAAATTCAATTTGATATATCGCGTAAGGATTAACACAATGGATTGTATTCCAAATTGTTGGGGATTTTAGCAAGCGGACAAAAAGAAATATTCCCCCGTAATGCGTGGAAATTTTGTAAAACGACAATGGGACAGTTTCGTTTAACTCCTCACCCACTATATTCCAATAAACCTCACAAATGAATTGTAATTTAAAACAATATTTATTTCACCAATGTTCCGCCGTCACTTTTAATGAGAATTAAAACATCCTCTTCTTCAAGGGTCTGAGTATTTATATAAATCAGCACTTCTGTATTATCCTCTGTGGTGCAACGAAATTCGTAGCAACGTATTTCTTCGGTGCGGTTTGTAGGAATAAGCGCCAACGATATATTTTTAACAGTAAGATTTTTACTTATAATTTTCTGCGCTTCTGAGGATGTGTATTTAGGTGAATTAAATGCTCTTGTTTTATGATTTGAAAGGTAACCACCGGCTTCATAAAACACAATTTCTCCGCTATCCATAGCCACACCCACTTTTACAAGGTCGGTATAACAAATCGTTTCACCATCGAGATATGCAAAATTTATCACACATACACCTTCACTTGTAAAATAATAAGTTTCGGTAAAGCCATTCAAGCCTATAAAACTCAAATATCTTTTAGCCTTTTCGTGTGCCTGCTCATAGCTTAATGTGGTGCCTTTAGATTCGGCATTTTTTCGCATATTTACAGCATAACCTCCGTTTTTACTAACAGTTACGGTTGTAGTGTCGTTGCAAAAGCGGTATGAAGGTATATTTCCGTCCACAAAACCGTCAAATTTAAGTTCGGCGGTATCACTTTTGGCAACCTTTGCGGCAACCGCCAAGGCTTCACTTTCGGAAATCGTTTTTGCATTTTTTATCATTGTCGGCTCTTTTTCTAAAATATGATCCGAATAAGGTCCATCGTAAATCAAAGTAGGATAATCCGAAAATTCATTATCAATTGATGCTAAACTTTCGGATAAGGTTTCATCTGTAACCTTCTCTATTTCCTTATCGAGTTCACTTGCCCAATATTCCTCGCTGCTGAATGTTATTTGCGATGTGGTCACAAGATCTGAAATTTTGTTTGCGGTATCGCTTAAATTTTCGATATTTTTGAGTTGCTCACCGCTAAGTTCTTCACCGGAAATAAGGCTGTTTGAAACCGAAATCGCATAATTACCCACTTGGGATAAAAACTTATTCAACGCGGGTAATTCTTTTGCTTGTGGCAGTTGGGCAAGAGCAGATTTTGAGAGTTCTGCCTCACACAAAAGTCTTGCTGCCATATTACTTATCTGTTTAGGCGTGGTCACTAACCGTGCCTTGTTGAGTGTGAGCGAAATATTGTTTATTGAGGTGCCAAAATCATCAAGACTTTTTGAATAACTGTTTTTTATTACCATTTTATACTCTTTTAATTTTTGCTCGGATTTTATTAAAAATCCCACACAAACAAGAACCAACGCCAGTAAAAAAGAAGTTAGTTTTATTACATTTTCTTTCTTCATTCTATTAAAAATCCCTTTCAAAATTCAGTTATTTTAGTGTTGCCTTTTTTTACCGATTTATTATTAACAAACGTCTTTTTGAGCGTTTTGTAAAAAATTAATAAATATATACTATAATTAAAAACAGACATAAAATTGTGCAAATTTAATAAATTTTTTTCAAATTTAAGATTTAATGATATTTTTTTGTTTAATTTGCATAAAAAACGACGTTTTTTTATAATCAGATACCAATATAAAACACTTGAAAAATCGCTTGGAATATTGTATTATATATAGTAAATAATAATTGTATAAATTCACATCACATTTTAGGAGATGCCGTAATGAAAAAATACACAAGTACTTCGCTTGCTTCCATGATCGAAAAGAAGCTCTCTCACAATTTCGGTGTAACGCCGGAACTGGCTTCCGATGAACTTTTTTACAAGGCTTGCGTTTTAGTGTTGCTCGAAATCATGAATGAGCGCCGCGCAGAATTTAAAAAGTCAACAAACGAGCAAGAGGCAAAGACCATTTACTATATGAGTATGGAATTCCTTATGGGACGTTCGCTCAAAAACAATCTTTTTAATTTAGACCTTACCGATACTATGAGTAAAGCTCTTTCAAAGTTCAAGGTAAAGTTAGATAAACTTTACGATTTAGAGCCTGATGCAGGACTCGGTAACGGTGGCTTGGGCAGACTTGCGGCTTGTTTCCTTGATTCGCTTTCAAGCGGCAGTTATTCTGCTATGGGTTACTGTATCCGCTATGAACTTGGTATCTTCCGTCAGAAATTGATTGAAGGTTGGCAAACCGAAATGCCTGATTTCTGGCTCCCCGGCGGCGGAGTTTGGCTTGAAGCAAAGCCCGCAAGTGCGGTTGATGTTAATTTTGACGGTAAGATAAACGAATGGTGGGACGGAAGTTATCACCACATCGAACACACAGGATATCAGACCGTAAGAGCAGTACCTTACGATTTAATGGTTGCAGGTCATGATGGTAAAACCGTAAACGCCCTTCGACTTTGGAGTGCCGAGTGCCAAGATTTTGATATGTCTGCATTTAATCAGGGCGACTATGTTCGCGCGCTTGAAACCCGCGCTATGACAGAAACTATCTCAAAGGTGCTTTATCCTGAAGATAATCACACCGAGGGTAAGTCTTTAAGGCTTCGCCAGCAGTATTTCTTGGTATCCGCCTCTGTGCAGGATATTTTGCACCGCCATTTAAGAAAATATAACACACTTGAAAATCTTCCCGAAAAGGTTGCTATTCATATCAATGATACCCACCCCACTCTTTGCATTCCCGAACTTATGAGATTCTTACTTGATGAATGCGGCTACGGATGGGACAGAGCGTGGGAACTCGTTAAAGGCACCGTGGCTTACACCAACCATACTATTATGGCTGAAGCGCTTGAATGCTGGCAGGAAAGCCTTATTAAACAGCGCATTCCGAGAATTTATCAGATTATTAAGGAAATTGACCGCCGTTACAGGGAAGAAATCATCAGTAAAACAGGTGATTTTGGTCTTGCTGAACGCACCGCAATTATAAGTAATGGTGTTGTAAGAATGGCTAATCTTTGTGTTGCAACCTGCCACACAGTAAACGGCGTTTCAAAACTTCACAGCAAGATTTTGGTTGATGAACTTTTCAAGGATTACGCAAATATGACCCCCGAAAAGTTCACAAATGTTACCAATGGTATTGCTCACAGAAGATGGCTTTGCCAGGCAAACCCTGAACTCACAAAGTATCTTAAAGAGATTATCGGTGACGGCTTTATTGATGACGCTTCACAACTTGAAAAACTTATGGAGTTTAAAGACAATGACGAAGTGCTCGCACGTCTTGCCGAAATCAAACATTCCAACAAGGTTCGTTTTGCAAACTATGTTAAGGAAAACTGCGGTGTTGTGCTTAATCCCGATTCGATTTTCGATATGCAGGTTAAGCGCTTACATGAATATAAGCGCCAGCACCTTAATGCTCTTAACATTATAAACGAATACCTCTTCCTCAAAAATAATCCTAATGCTGATTTCACACCAAAGACATATATCTTCGGTGCAAAAGCTGCGGCAGGTTATCTCTTTGCTAAGGAAATCATTCAGATGATTTACAGACTTTCTCAGGTTATTGATAATGACCGCTCTGTAAACGATAAGTTAAAAATCATCTTCCTTGAGGATTACAGAGTAAGCCTTGCAGAACTTATGATTCCCTCTGCAGATATTAGCGAACAGATTTCTTTAGCTTCCACTGAGGCCAGCGGCACAGGTAATATGAAGCTTATGATGAACGGTGCTGTAACTCTCGGTACGGAGGACGGCGCAAATGTTGAAATTCACAAGGCAGTGGGTGATGATAATATCATCATCTTCGGTATGCAAACCCCTGAAGTTTTAGCACTTCAAAAGAACGGCTATTCACCCATTCAGTATTACAATAACAATGCAGAACTCCGCGCCGCACTTGACTTTATGGGCAAGGGATTAAACGGTCAGCCGTTCGATAATATTTATAATTCACTTAAAAATAATGACAGATATATGGCACTTGCTGATTTTGCCGATTACTGCAACGCTCAAAGAAAAGCTCGTGAACTTTATAATGACAGTAAAAAGTGGAACAGTATGTCACTTACAAATATTGCAAAATCAGGCATTTTTGCGGCAGACCGTTCTATTGACGATTACGCCAAGAATATCTGGCATATAAATCCGGTGGAATAATTTATGCAATACTATCCGTTTGATTCGAGAAATTCGATTTACCGTGATAAAATTGGAGCCTTAGCCGAGGGGGAAACTCTTCGGCTAAGGCTTTTGCTTCATAATGATGCAAAGGTGCATTCTGTATATCTTAGAATCAGAAACGACGCTCATGAAAACACAAGGGAAGTTTTAATGAAACCCACAGAACGGTTAGAGGATTACCGATATTATGAATGTGAAATTAATCTTACCGAGGGTCTTTATTGGTACAGTTTCCGATACACAAGTGATTACGGTGAATTTTTTGTCACCAAAACCGAAACTTCTTTGGGAATTGTTTCAGGCAACGGTGCTTGGTGGCAACAAACCGTATATTTAAAAGATTTTGAAACACCAAAATGGCTTGACGGTGGAATAATTTACCAGATTTTCCCTGATAGGTTTTATAATTCAAGAATAAAGAAAGATAATGTGCCTGATGACCGATATATCTGTGAAAACTGGGAAAAGCAACCCGAATTCCGCCAGACTAAAGGCGAAAAACTGCAACTTGGCAACGATTATTACGGCGGCGATTTAAGGGGAATTGAAGAAAAGTTGGATTATATTGCTTCGTTGGGTGTAAACTGTATATACTTAAATCCCATTTTTGAAGCACATTCTAACCACCGTTATAATACCGCTGATTATTTTAAGATTGATAGTGTTTTAGGTAATGAAAAAGACCTTTGTTCACTAATTAAATCGGCTAAAAAACGAGATATTGCAATTATTCTTGACGGTGTATTTTCTCACACCGGGGATGACAGTATTTATTTCAACAAATACGGAAGATACGAATCCACAGGTGCATATCAGAGTAAGAACTCCCCGTATCATAGTTGGTATAATTTCAAAAATTATCCTGATAAATATGAGGCTTGGTGGGGGGTTGAATCTCTGCCCGAAACAAACGAAAATGACCTTTCATTCTCTAACTTTATTACAGGCGAAAACGGAGTTATCCGTTATTGGTTGAAGAAGGGAATCAAGGGTTGGCGCCTTGATGTGGCAGATGAATTGCCCGATGAATTTTTAGATAAAATCCGCCTTGCGGTAAAAGCAGAGGGTGAAAAGAATTTCCTCTTAGGCGAGGTGTGGGAAGATGCCACAAATAAAATCAGTTACGATGTTCGCCGAAGATTTTTAAGGGGAAAACAACTCGATTCGGTTATGAATTACCCATTCGCCAACGCCATTGTGGATTTCGTTAAGGGAGCGGACAGCAGCAATTTGATGAACTGTGTGCTAGATATCACAGAAAATTATCCGCCCGAGGCATTAAAGCTTCTTATGAACCACATCGGTACACACGATACCGCAAGAATACTGACAAGGCTCGGTACCGAATCCTGTTTCGATGGCGACAGGCAAAGCCAATCACAATTTATTTTAAACGATGATGAGTATAAAAAAGCGGTTACCCTTTTAAAACTTGCAGCGGTGATTCAATACACACTCCCCGGTGTTCCATCACTTTATTATGGTGATGAAGCAGGGCTTCAAGGTTTTGGCGACCCATTCTGCAGGGGTTCTTATCCTTGGGGAAAAGAAAATGCTGAACTTTTAGCGTTTTATAAAGATTTGGGAAGCGTGAGAAGAAATTCAAAAGCATTCCAAAATGGTAGGTTTATTCCGTATTTATCAGATGGCGGTTTGATTTCATATATAAGAGAAAGTAAAAAAGGTAAAGCCTTTATAGCGGTAAACCGCGGAGACACTCAAAAAGAAATCGTTATTCCTAAAGAGTTTTCCGATTGCAAGGAAACTTTCGGCGTAAAAGCCCAAAACGGCAAACTAATTTTACAGCCTTTAAGTTTCAGCGTTTTAACAAAAGATTCCAAATAAAAATCCTGCAAAATTATAAGCGAGAGAAGTAAACATAAAACTTCTCTCGCTTTTTTATCAAATTCTAAAATCAAACAATACTTTATAATTAATCATCAACATCAAAATTTTCTAAAACCGAAGATTTTTTCGTGGGTTTTGAATCTCCGTGTTTTACAAGAGACATGGTAACAAACGAAAGTATCGAAAATACAACCGCAAACGGGAACAATGCCGAATACCCAAAATCCAATGTATCTATAAACAGTGCCGAAAGCAGCGGTGCTGAAATTTGCGCCGCCATTGAGAAGGTATAGTAAAGACCGGTATACCTACCAACCTGAGCGCCCTTACACATTTCCACAACCATTGGATATGAGTTTACATTTATCGAGGCCCAACCTATACCCACTATTCCGAAAATCAAATACATTATCGGAGTCTGGTGAGTGATAAAAATAGCACAGATATAACTTACTGTCATTAAAATTATGCCGAACAAAACCGCTTTTTTTCTGCCGATTGCGCTCGAAAGAAATCCAAGTGGTACAAACGCCGCAATTGCTGATACTGTTGCCACAAGCTGATAGCTTGAAGAAACACTGAGATCAGTTTTCCAAACATTCACACAATACCTTGAAAACGCAGTTATAACCGCATTATATGCCATATACCACAAAAATACCGAGGAAAGTATAAGCAAAAGACTCTTTAAAACATCTTTTTTAAGTTTTCCGTGGGATTCTTCTGTTGTTTCTTCCTTTTCGGTAACCGCCGTTTCTTTAAGC